>JAACTI010000435.1 GCA_009993495.1 Deltaproteobacteria bacterium
GCTTGCCGCTGTCGAGAATTTCTTTGAACTTGGAATGGGCAATGTCGCGTCCCACGACGATGGTGCCATTGAGCAGCAGCGGAGCGCCGACTTCGAGTTTGGTCAATTCGGCCAGAATGGCGGTCATGGGCTGATTTAAATTAATTTTGGTGCCGTGCTCATGTTTGGCCATGCGATATTCTTCGGGCAGCAGACGACCCGGATCACGATCCATCGCTTCAACAAACAGACCGTCTTTGGTGATTTTTGCTTTGATATTGCGATCGGCCGAGCAGGAAACCGCCATGCCGACGGGGCAGGAGGCACCGTGACGCGGCAGGCGGATAACGCGTACATCGTGGGCAAAATATTTACCCCCGAATTGGGCGCCAATGCCCAGTTCCTGGGCGGCTTTTAAGAGCCGTTCTTCCAGTTCCACATCACGGAAGGCCTGACCATGGTCATTACCGCTGGTGGGTAAGCCGTCGAGTTCTTTGGCGGTGGCGAGCTTGACGGTTTTCATGGTCGCATCAGCCGATGTTCCACCGATGACAAAGGCAATGTGGTAGGGCGGGCAGGCCGCGGTGCCGAGAGTTTTCATTTTGGCTACCAGAAAATCGTAAAGTTTTTCAGGCGTGAGGAGCGCCTTGGTTTCCTGATAAAGCATGGTCTTATTGGCCGAACCGCCGCCTTTGGCGATGAATAAAAATTTGTAGGCATCGCCAGGGGTTGCGTAAAGATCAATCTGGGCCGGCAGGTTGGTGCCGGTATTTTTTTCTTTGTACATATCCTGGGCGACAGTTTGGCTGTAACGCAGGTTTTCTTCGGTGTAGGTTTTGAAAATTCCCCGGGCGAGATATTCTTCGTCATTGACGCCGGTCCACACCTGTTGACCCTTTTTGGCGACAATGGTTGCTGTGCCCGTATCCTGACAGGTGGGCAGCTCGAACTGAGCGGCAATCATGGCATTGCGCAGGAAGGCCAGGGCCACGCCCTTGTCGTTCATCGAGGCATCGGGATCGGCCAGGATTTTGGCGACCTGCTCATTGTGGGCGGGGCGCAGCAAAAAAGAGACATCTTTCATGGCGGTGTTAGCGAGGACGCTGAGGGCTTCGGGCTCAATTTTGAGAAGCGGCTGACCGGCAAAGTTTTCGGTGCTGACGTACTTTTCTGAGCCTTCAATTTTGTAATATTTGGTCTGGTCTGAGGCGAGGGGGAAGGGCTCCTGATAAACAAAGTTAGGCATGATCTCACTCCTTGTCAGTGACGAATGATCTGGGACATAGTCCTCGGATGCAGATAGGGCGGATTATCGCGTACCGGGGGCCGACAATAAGCATAAATGCTGCGCATTATAATGGCATTGTGGCCGCTTGTCGAGGGCTGGTTTTTGCGGGAAACATTGGCGGGTAAGTCCTCTTTTTATGGCCTTTTCTCCTTGCCCTGAAAAGGCTTTTCGGGTATAAGTTCAACGCCTGAGAGGGGCGGTCTAAGGTTATTTCGTGCGGGTTTGCCTGTTAGCCAGTGGAAGTCGTGGTAATGCGACATTGATCGAAGCCGATGGTTGTCGTGTGCTCATCGATGCCGGTCTTTCAGCGCGTGAAATCAACCGGCGTCTGGGGGAAATCGGT
>JAACTI010000436.1 GCA_009993495.1 Deltaproteobacteria bacterium
CAACCTCGACCTGGCGCAGTTCGATGACGCCTTCGAAACTGCTGAAGTCGAGGAACGTGAGTTCGAGGCCGTTCCCGACGGCAAGTACCAGGTCAATGTCGACCGGGTCGAACTGACCCGCGCCCAGACCTCGGGCAACCCCATGCTCAAATGGACGCTGCGCATTCTCGCGCCGAGCCACAAGGGACGCCTGCTGTGGCGCAATAACGTAATGGCCAGCAATGAAAACATCAAGTGGCTCAAGCAGGACCTTTTCACCTGCGGGCTGCAGCTTCAACGGCTCTCCGATCTGCCCGGCCAACTCGAACAGCTTCTCAACGTCAAACTGGAGGTGACCAAGCGCACTCGCGGTGAAAACGAAAACATCTACCTCAACCGTCGCATTGTTCTTGCCGACGATGTCGGGGCTCCCGGCGCGGCAATGGACGACATGATTCCGTTCTGATGATGGACCGGATCACCGTTGTCATCGATACCCGCGAACAGGAGCCCTACAGCTTCGATGCCGACAAGGTTTCGGCGGTCCGTAAGGCGCTGCCAGCCGGTGACTACTCACTGGTCGGCCTTGAAGACCGGGTGGCGGTGGAGCGCAAATCCATGACGGATTTCGTTTCCACCGTCATCCGGGGGCGCAAGCGGTTCCACCGCGAGCTGGAAAAGCTCTCCGCCTTCGAGGCTGCCTGTGTGGTTGTCGAGTGCAATTTTCGCGATCTGGTCGATGGCCGGTACCGCAGCGATGCCCACCCGCATGCGCTGATCGGAACGGTCGCCTCCATCGTCGTCGACTTCGGTGTTCCCGTCTACTTCTGCTCGGATCGGCAGGCCGCCTGCCGTTTTGTCGAGGAGTTTTTGACACGTTTTCACCGGAGGATCGCGAAATGCCAAAAAGAAATGAGAGTACCCCGGCGCGACTCCGGGGAAGAATAGAGCGCGTCTACTATGCCGGACCGAAGTTTTCCGCTGGCCGTCTACTCACCCCAACCGGGGAAGAGGTTCAGTTCGCGGGCAACCTGTTCGCCCGAGAGAATCAGCCTGTGGTTCTGCTCGGGACGTGGTCCACCCATCCCAAGTACGGCCGCCAGTTCAAGGTTGATGGTATGGAGCACGACCTTGAGCTCGATCCGGAGGGTTTGGTCCACTATCTGGCCAACCATCCGGAGATCAAAGGCATTGGTCCGGCCAAGGCCAGGTTGATCGTTGAGACGTTCGGCGATGCATTTGAAGAGACCCTCCTGAAGGACCCTGAGCGCATCACGCTCGCAGCCCGCCTGCCCAAGGATTCTGCGCAGCGTCTTCGTGACGAATGGCTGAAAAACCGCAGTGTCAACACCGTCATGGCCTGGCTATCGGCCTTTGGCTTGACCCACCATCAGGTCACCACCCTCGTTGAAAAGCTCGGCGGCAACTGCCTCGATGTCCTGAAGGAAGACCCTTACATCCTCATTCGGGAGATCCGGGGATTCGGCTTCAAGAAGGTCGACAAGATCGCCCGTAAGCTGGGCACCCCCAAGGACCACACTCCACGTATCCGGGCCGGGTTGAATTTCTGC
>JAACTI010000437.1 GCA_009993495.1 Deltaproteobacteria bacterium
TGGAGGGTTCGTCGTCAACCACCAGGATGGTTTCGTTCCCACCGATCATGGGTTCCTCGAGTTTGGGCGGTTTTTTGGCAGGGTATTTGGTTGCAGGCAGCAGGACTTTGAAGGTGGTGCCGTGTCCAGGGGTGCTTTCTACCTGGATCGTGCCGTGGTGCTGTTTAATAATGTTGTAGACCGTTGCCAGGCCAAGGCCGGTG
The DNA here is from genome assembly GCA_009993495.1 of Deltaproteobacteria bacterium. Taxonomy (GTDB): domain Bacteria; phylum Desulfobacterota; class Desulfuromonadia; order Desulfuromonadales; family Geopsychrobacteraceae; genus Geopsychrobacter. Next base: position 204 of record JAACTI010000437.1, read on the forward strand.
CCCTTGCCCTGGGCCTTGGTGGTGAAAAAAGGTTCAAAGATTCGTTCCATGGTAGCTGGATCGATGCCCGAACCGGTATCGGCCACGGTGAGCTGTACGTATGGACCAGGCGCTATCGTGTCTCCCGGCCGTAGCGCGTGTGGATGCAGGTCCAGGTTTTCGGTCCCGAGCAGCAGCCGGCCACCGCGCGGCATGGCGTCCGCCGCATTGACCGCCAGGTTCATGACCACCTGTTCCAACTGGCCAGGGTCGGCCAACACCTGCCGGCCCCGGCAGGTGGTCTGGGTCTCGATGACTATGTCTTCTGGTATCATGCGGGCCAGCATTTTGGCTATACCGTCCAACAGACTGTTAAGGTCAACCGCCTGCGGTTCGAGCACCTGCTTGTGGCTGAAGGCCAGGAGCTGACGGGTGAGCTCTGCGGCCTTTTCCGCCGATTTCTTGATAATGGCAAGGGGCTGGGCCAGGGGATGGTCCGGCGGCGTTTCCATTATGGCCAGTTCGCTGTAGCCCAGGATGGCGGAGAGAATGTTGTTGAAGTCGTGGGCCAGGCCCCCGGCAAAACGGCCGATGGACTCCATCTTCTGGGCGTGCAGGAGTTGACACTCGAGTTGTTTTATTGTCACACCTTGGGAGGGTTAAAACCCCCACCTTTAGGTGGCAGCTTTAGCTGAGTTTGTTTAAGCTTCCGGGCATGAGCAGCGACTATCGGCATGGATCGCATACAGTTTTCACGATACACCTCCACTTGGTCTGGATCACGAAGTACCGGAAGAAAGTCTTGGAGGGGGCAGTTGCCTATCGGGTTCGGGACATGATCCGCGAAATCTGCCAAGCTGAGGGTGTAGACATCATCAAGGGCCATGTTTCGCAGGACCACTGTCACCTGTTGGTGTCGATCCCGCCGCAGGTGACAATCAGTCGTCTTGTGCAGCGGATCAAGGGCAAGACGTCGTTCAAGTTGCTGAGTGAGTTTCAGCATCTGCGCAAGACGTATTGGGGGCGACATTTTTGGGCACGCGGCTATTTTTGCTGTAGCAGCGGTAATGTGACCGACGAGGTTATCAAACAGTACATTGAAGGCCAAGATCTCACCAGTGACGATAATTTTAAACTAGAGGGTGAAGGTAGCGAATAATCGGCGCACGCCGATGCCGCCAGCTTTAGCTGTTACCCGAAGCCACCGGCTTTAGCCGGTGGAGTATTCACTTCAAAAAACATCATTCTATTGAGGAGGAAAAATAATGAATATCTTTCACAAAACTATTGTATTGATTCTTGACTTTACACGTGGCGTTCATTTATGGCCAGCGATAGACTGGTCAATAACTGTTTTAAGGTCATTCTTCAATAATAATCCATCTTTTACTCAACTTTCTGACTTGACATAACTCATTGAACTTATGAATTATATGACTGCTGCAGCATGCCGTCATTCCGG
>JAACTI010000440.1 GCA_009993495.1 Deltaproteobacteria bacterium
GGCTAACGAACCACTGGCGGGCAAACGTTTGGTGAAAGTCACCGAGCGGAGAACCAAGACTGAGTAGGCGCACTTTCTGTGCGACCTGGCCGAAGAGTACGCCGACGCCCGAAAGATTACGCTGGTCATGGACAACTTGAACACGCACCGTCCCGGTTCGTTCTATGAAACGTTTTCGCCGGCCGAGGCCAAGCATCTTTGGGACCGCTTCGAGTTCGTCTACACCCCAAAGCACGGCAGTTGGCTCAACATGGCCGAAATCGAACTGAACGTTTTGATTCGCCAATGCCTGAACGGGCGCATGGACTGCCTGCCCCAAGCCGCCGCAGCCATCGCGGCATGGCAGAGCCATCGTAACAACCGAAACGCAAAAATCACCTGGCAGTTTACGACGGAGAACGCCAGGGTCAAACTTCGGCGCCTTTATCCGACAGAAGAGATGTGACATGACACTAGGTAAAGCTGCAAAGTCTGCACATGTGCCGTATTGCAATGGGGGCATTTATCTATTATCATCATTCCTCTTTTCTGTAGCGTCTGAATGCGACCTAACGTCTGCGTCAGCCGCGCCCGCTGGCGGGCGTCGGCTGCACGCGGTTGTTATGCGGCATCTACGGCAGGTTAATGACCGAACCAAGGCCTGCGCGGTCGAATCGATCCTTGAAGCGATCGATAAACACCGCAAATCCCAGCTCGCTCGTGCAATGGCCGGGCGCCACCCGTTCGATCTTGAGCGTGTCGTGCAGTATGTCCGCAGTCCGCTGAACTTGATCTTGCGGCGTAAGGACCACGGAACGTGTCAAGGACTTTGAGACACTCCCGGTCATAATTTAATGTGCAATTCATCGGTCGATCCGTTTGCCGCCTTGGGCTTGTTGATCCAGGCCTCTGTCGGTAAGGCGGGCGGTTTGGGAACCCCCCGGACGAACCGCTCCGGCATCGTCTCGAAGGCTTTCTGCAAGACCGCCTCCCGCTCGGCATGTCGTTTCGCCGCGAACCCGTAGTGAACGTCATAGGGAGTCAGCAGCCCGATCCCGCCATGATGATGCATCGTGTTGTACCAGTCGAAGAAGTCGATCAGGAAGCTGCGGGCGTCCTGCAGCGACCCGAACCGGTCGGGGAACCCCGGCTTGTACTTGAGGGTCTTGAACTGGCTCTCCGAGTACGGGTTGTCGTTCGAGACGTGGGGGCGGCTGTGGCTCTTGACCACCCCGAGGTCGGAGAGCAGCAGCGCGACCGGCTTGGAGGTCATCGACGACCCCCGGTCGGCGTGAATCGTGAGTTCCCCCTTCTCGATTCCTTCCCGCTTGCAAACCGACTCGATCAGTTTCTCCGCCAGGAACGCCGCTTCCCGGTACGCCACCATCCAGCCCACCACGTACCGGGAGAAAACGTCGAGGATCACGTACAGGTAGAAGTAGGTCCATTTCGCCGGACCTTTCAACTTGGTGATGTCCCACGACCACAACTGGTTGGGACCGGTCGCCAGCAGCTCCGGAGCCTTGTAGTGCGGGTGTTGCAGCTGGTTGCGCCGTTCCCGTACCTGCTGGTTCTCCCGAAGGATCCTGTACATCGTGGGGATCGAGCATACGAACTTCCCCTCGTCCAGAAGGGTGGCGTACACTTCCGCCGGCGCAAGGTCGGAGAACCGGTCGTCGTTGAGTATGGACAACACCATATTCCGCTCGTCTGGCGGCAGGGCCCGGGGAACAGACCGTGGTGGACGAGCGACCGCCTCCACCTTCGGCTTCTGCCGCCGGTAGAAGGTCGCACGCGGCACGGACAGGGCCGCGCACGCCGGGGCGATCCCTATCAACGTCCTCTGCTGCGCCACGACCGCCATCAGTCCTTCTCTCCGTTCCGCTTCAGTTCGATCCCCAGTATCTCCGAGACTTTTTTTTGGAGGTCCACCAGCGCTTCTGCGCGCTCCGCGCGGGCCTTCAGCCGACGGGTCTCCTTCTCCAGAGCCGCCACCTTGGCCGCCAGCGGGTTCTTCTCCTTCGGCGCGGGGCCGCGCTTCTTTTCGAACAGTTTCCCCTCACCCCGCTGTTTGCGCCACTGGCACAGGTGCGAGGTGTACAACCCCTCCCGCCGCAGCAGGGCGCCGATCTCCCCCATCTTCCGGCAGGCGTCCGCTTCCCGCAGGACCTTGAACTTGTACGCCGCCGTAAACCGCCGACGCGACGCCTTCGCCACAACCTCGACCCCCCTGGAACGATCTTCCAGAACCACTGCGGAACCAGTCGAATTCATCTCAGATTCCTCTCTCGCCCTGCTCAGTAAACTTCATACAGTCAA
>JAACTI010000441.1 GCA_009993495.1 Deltaproteobacteria bacterium
TGTTGAAACAAGGCTTCGGCCAGCAGCAGGGTTTCGCTCTGGGGTAGCGACCCCGCCAGGCTGGTGGCTTGGGTCAAGCGCTTGACGACGGCGTCGAGACGCTCCTGTTGCCAATAAATCCAGGCGGCACGCATTTCAAGCTTGGCGCTGACCGGCCGATCCGAGCGTTCAAGCTGTTTGAGCAGCTCGGGCTCGCCTTTGAGATCCACCAAAGCGTCAAGCATCAAACTGTAAATCTCGCTCCGCGATTCGCCCTTGGGGTAGAGTTTTAAGTAGGTTTGCGCCTGGCTGACAACCGCCAAATTCTGGCGGCGCAGACGGTATAGGCGCACCAGGGGCAGATAAAATTTTTCTTTTGACGCGATGCTGGGGGCACGATCCAGTTGAAACAACACCACCCGGGTCGCACGATCGTAAAGGCCCAGCCGGGTCAGGGCGGCGGCTACTAAACCAAGAAATTCGTTATCGAGTCGTTCCTGGAGCAGAATCCCGCGGTTTTGTTCAACCAGCACTATGGCCTGTAAATCTTCCTGTTGCTCTATCAGATGGGTAATGACTCCGGGCAGTTGCTCCAGCAAGAGAGAATCTGCGGCTGGCCGCAGGGGGCCGCCGGCAAAGTCGCGGCGAAATTTCATCAAACGCTGCACGCTGGTCGAGGGATCTCCCAGGATGAAAAACACCAGGGCCTCTTTAAACGCGGCTTCTTCACGCAGGGCGCGCGCGCGCGAATGTTTTGCCAATTCAGCATACTGAGTTGCCGCCACGGCCTGGGCGGCCTCGTCACCCGTCAAAATCTGGAAATCCTGCAAACGCATCAGGGCGCGGTCGGCCCCTTGAGTCTGGGGCATTTCCAGATGAATTTTTTGTAAACCAATGCGGGCCCATTCCTGATCTCCGGCGTTGTAACGCGCTACGGCGGCAGCAAACATGGCCAGAGCCCGCATTTCCTTGTCGGCAGACTGTTCCGCCAAGCGATTGTACCAACGCGCTGCCCGTTCAAAATTTTGCGTGGTGAAAGCCGCCCCGGCCAGGGTGGCCCGGGCGGCGGGATAAAAATCGAGAATCTTTTCGATTCCCGCCACTGGGGCGAGTAGTTGCAAAGCTTCGGCTGATTGCTCCAAAGCCGCCAGGGCGGTTGCTTGGCGTATAATCACCAGGGGTCGCAGCGCTTCCGGCCAGGGAATATCTTTATTTTCCAGCCAGCTGAGGGCCTGCTGGTTCTCGCCGGTGGCCAGGGCGGTTTCGGCGGCCAGCAAGGTCATTACAGGTAAAAAAGGCTCAGCAGCAGGCAGAGATTTGAGCTGATCTTGCAATTTGAGATTGGCGGCGTAGGGGTGCCCATTGGCGGCAAGAGCAAAATCTGTCAAATAATCGACACGTGGGCGCAATTCTCCTTCGATGTCTTCGCATGCCCGCAAGGAGACCTCGGCCCCTTCCAGGGCCGAGGTGCGCAACAAGGCCTCGCTTATCAGCAGGGTTTCCAGAGGTTTTTCCAGGCCGGGCACGGCAGGCAAATCTGCGACCTGTTGCAGCAAAGGTGTCCACTTTTTCTGTTTTACCAGGGCCAGGCGCTGCTGCATGGATTC
>JAACTI010000442.1:0-879 GCA_009993495.1 Deltaproteobacteria bacterium
AACCACCACCGCTTGGCTGGTTTTTGCGCAAAAAACCAGGTAGGCAAAGTTCGCCATGCTGCTGGCCGGAATCTGCACAACCTCAAGGGTCAGCATAACGTGGCATCGCCCCGGCCAATGCGCACAATTTCGCGATTGATCACTTTGAAACGATCACCGGTCGCGCGCACCAGCCACTCATCGCCCTCGTCAGGCGGTTGAGGAAATTCGCGGCTGCCAAGAAAAAGATCTTCATTGTCAATCAGGCCCCACCATTCGAGGGCCCCGGTTTGCCAGATTTTGGTATTCAGAAAAAAAGCCATTTTTCAACTCCACGGATTCCCCCTCAAAAAGATTAACAGTTGTCGAACTCACAGCGGCTGTTTATAGTAGCAGAGTGATTTCATTCACCACAAGGCGCGGGAGGATGTTTCCTTTATGAAATTTACCAAAATGCACGGCGCGGGCAACGATTATGTGTACCTTGATGCCACCCGGCAAGCGGTGGATTACCCCGCCGGGTTAGCGGTCGCCATGAGTGACCGCCACCTTGGTATTGGCTCAGATGGTCTGATTTTGATTTTGCCCTCAGAAGTGGCGGCCCTGCGCATGCAGATGTTCAATGCCGATGGCTCTGAAGCCGAAATGTGCGGCAACGGGATTCGGTGTGTCGCAAAATATGCCTGGGATCATGGCTTAGTCACTGAGCGCGAAATTTACATTGAAACTGCCGCCGGCATTCTGCCGGTGCAGATGTTTACTGACAGCCAAAATAAAGTTGACCGGGTGCGGGTTAATATGGGGCAACCACGCCTTAAACGCGCCGATCTCCCCATGCAAGGCGACCCGGAGTCACAGGCACTGGGCATTCCTCTGGAGGTTGCCGGGCAAACCTACGAA
>JAACTI010000442.1:895-1487 GCA_009993495.1 Deltaproteobacteria bacterium
TGGGCAATCCTCATACGGTTATTTTTGTCGAGGACTGCGACAGTGTTGCCTTGAGTGAAGTCGGCCCGCTGATAGAGAATCACCCCCTCTTCCCCCGGCGCACCAATGTTGAATTTGTCTCCGTTGTTTCAAAAAACGAGCTGCGGCAGCGCACCTGGGAACGCGGTGCCGGGGAGACTCTGGCCTGTGGTACCGGGGCCTCGGCGGTCACCGTCGCCGCCCATCTGAGTGGCCGTTGTGGAGCCAAGGTTAAAAACCGCTTGCGTGGCGGTCTGCTTGAGCTTGAATGGGCCGAAGATCGGTGCGTCTACCTGACCGGGCCGGCCTGTGAAGTTTTCACCGGTGACTGGCCGCAATGAAAACCGCGCTCTTTGATCTGGATAATACCCTTTACGCGCCGGAGCATAATCTGTTTGCCCTGATTGATGTGCGCATCAATCGCTATATGTGCGAAGTCGTTAAAATTGCTCCAGAAAAGGTCGACGGCTTGCGCCGCGATTACTGGAAACATTACGGAGCAACCTTACAGGGGCTGATACGCCATCACCGGGTTGATGCCGAAGACTATCTCGATTACGTCCACGATGTCGAT
>JAACTI010000248.1 GCA_009993495.1 Deltaproteobacteria bacterium
CTTCGCGCACTGCTTCAAACAGGTTCTGATAGCGGGTTTCGATGCGTTCTTTTTCACGGATACGATCGCGCAGGCGCACGCATTCTTCTTTTTCGGTATGACAGATATCAACACCGGTTTCAAGGCAGAGACGCTCGTTCAAAGGACTCTCCACGGTCACAAATTTTCAGTTACACCATCAGCGTGCAAACAGGCTGCTCAAAAAAGAAGGCGTCAGCGCACGAGCGACGCGATCAAGCCAATCCGTTAGGGGTTGCGCGGGGATTCTGTCATCATTTGGGGTCGCCGCAGGAACCAAGCTCTTTTCCAATCCAGCGTAACTGATAAACTTCAGGCGAACTTTTTGCGTATGGTTATAGTAGGCTTCGTCAAAATCAGGATATTGCAGCGGCTGAATCAGGGTGGCATCAGCACCATTGAGCGCCCAGACCCGTTGGCCATCGGCGGTGACAACGGCAGCGGTCGCCATAATATCATTAAAACGCGTAGTTAAATACTCAAAAGTATTACGCGACCAGCGTTTTTCCTCATGCTCTACCCCTTGCAGCACCATAACCAACAAGGCATCAACCGCGGCTCGTTGGCACAGATCTTTGAGATATTGGCTATCAAGCTTGAAACCTGTCGGTAATCCCTGAGAATCTCTCAGCCCGGAGCCTAATAACTTTTCCGCCAACAGCACCGGTGGTTCCTGAACCAGGCGCACATCAAAATACCCCTTCCCTGCGCGCAGAGTCTCAACCAACTGCGGGCTGCGCCCTTCGGCAACACGCCGCAGCAGGCGCACAATCGCTTCTGCTTCAGGGTGGACAATCGCTGAACGCCCATCCACCAGCAGCGGCAAAACGCCCAGGGTTTTGACCTGCTGACGGTATTCGCGCTGCGGAATTTTGTAGGCGGCATTGGTGCAACCTGCCAGGGGAATCAGAACCAGAATGAACCAAGCAATAAAGCGCATGGCAGACCTCTCAGGGTTAGGCTTTGGGGAATAGGGCATAAGACAAAAATTGCCTTCACCAGCAGAAGTGATCCTAACATTAAAAAGCCGTACTGCGCCAGCCGCAGAAATCTTATCACCGCGGCATAACCCGACTCGCAGACGGAATTTTTAACGGATCAAATTCAGAGAGGGCCCAGTTCATCACCCGCAGCGGTGGGGCGGTGGAAAGTTCCGCCGGGGGATTTTGCCCCAGAACCTGCAAGGCCAGCAGCAGCATTGGCGTCAGATTTTGCTCGTGCACCAGCGACGGCAAACAATGGCGCTTGCTGAATTTCTGGCCATCTGCGCTCAGCAGCAGCGGTAAATGTGCATAATCCGGTGCATTTTTACCTAAACACTGATAAAGATAAATCTGCCGCGGGGTTGAACTCAAAAGGTCGGCACCACGCACGACCTGGGTTACACCACTGTCAAGGTCATCGACCACCGTTGCCAGCTGATAGGCAAAAACACCATCGGCGCGCATCACGACAAAATCGCCAACTTGGTCAGCCAAAGACTGAACCTGTTCACCAAAAACCTGATCCCGAAACTGAATCACCTGCTGATCAACGCGCAACCGCCAGGCCAGGCGTGATCCGCGGGCGGCACGCGCACGACACAAACCGGCGTAAACGGGCGCGTCCTCGCCGGCATGGGGAGCACTGGCGAGAACGTCTTTGCGCGAGCAGCTACAGGGATAAACCAGCTGATCCCGCTTCAGTTGCTGCAAAGCCTCGGCATAGCGTGTCCCACGTCGACTTTGCCACAAAGGTGTCCCATCCCAGTGCAGGCCGGCCAGATCGAGTAATCGCAGTATCTCGTCGGCGGCCCCCGTCACCACACGAGGCTGATCCAGATCGTCGATCCGCAACAGCCAGCGCAAACCTGCCTGGCGGGCCAGCAGATAGCTACCAAGGGCCGCAACCAGGGTACCCGGGTGCAAGGAACCCGTCGGGCTGGGCGCAAAACGTCCGGCACCCGGTCCAAGGGATAAATCAGTCATCACCATGATTCCCATGCGCGCCAAAGGCAGAAGAAGGTTTGACAGTCGCATCCAAAACGTGTATTGCTAACTCCGCCAGTCAACATTAGGCTTGGCGACATGATTCTAATGATCTTTTTTTTTCGTTGCAACCAAAGGAGCTTGGCATTGGTTATCACCCGCGCAACCGAATACGCTATTCGAACGATTATTTTCCTCGCCCGACAACCGCGTGAAACAATTGTCTTAAAGAAAGATATCTGCCGCACCCAGAATGTGACCCCGGCCTTTCTGACAAAAATTTTGCAGCCCCTGATTAAAAAAGGCATTGTCAGCTCGCAACGCGGTGTCGGTGGCGGTTTTCTGCTGGCCCGCGATCCGCAGGATATCAGTATTCTCGACCTGCTTGAAGCCCAGGAAGGCCCCCTGAGTTTAAATCACTGCCTGACCGATGAAAACGCCTGCAACCGCGACGCTTACTGTGCCGCCCACCAGGTGTGGTCCGAGGCCCAGGCCGCAATGATCAGGGTTCTCAAATCCCGCAGCATTGCTCAACTGGCGACCATGAGCGAAAACTGAAAGCCCATTGAACCTTTTTTGCCGCCGCCCGAAAATCCCTGCCATCCCCGGTAGGGATTTTTTTGTCGGGCAAACACAAGCCTGCAATTTTGCACCTTTGGGGCACCGACAAATCTGCAAACGCTACTTGCGAATATTTAATAATTCTTTATAATCTGCACGAACTCCACAACAATGACTGCACCCCGCAAAAAAAGGAAGCTCCTCTGCCGATTCTTGCGGCGGGCGGAGTTCCACTCAACTGAAACCCACTGCGGAGGGCTCAAACCACGCTGCTCCGGAGGAGCCATTTATCGAGTCAGGAAGACCCATGTTTTCTTTTTTAGGCCTGCGTTCAAAAATACTGCTTGCTCTCCTCAGCTTGTCCCTGCCCCCGTTGTTGCTGGTCAGCCTGATTTTCACCAATATGACAGACAATCGCTTCAACCAAGAGCTGCAAACCCGCGCGGAGCGCGCCGGGCATTTTGTTGAAGAGACCAGTAAGGCCAGGCAGCATGAGCTGGCAACCCGGCTGGTTCCCCTCCAAGAAAATGGCGAATTGATTAATGCCATTCATTTCAGTCAGCTCACCGGTGACACCAGCCGTCTTGAACCTCTGCTGCAAAACATCAAGAAAATCTACGCCATCGACCGCATCGAACTGCTCAACCAGAACGGCGTGGTTTATACTCTATCCAACCGCATCACCGCTCTCGATACCGAACAGCTGACCGACCACGAAAAAGCCGAACTCCCCCAGGTTCTTGCCGCCAAAAGCACGGACACGGCTCAGTTGATCCGCGGCAAATTGACCTTTGCCGCCAGCCTGCCAATCATGCTCCAGGGGCAGGTCATCGCGCGCCTCACCGGTTATCGTGAGCTCAACGATGAAACCGCGCGGGAACTGAGCAAACTGGTCGATAGTGAGCTGGCTTTCCATAATGGTCGCTCGGTCGTGTGCTCGAGCTTAAAGGTCCTGAGTGAATTAGATCTGGCCGACATCTTACAGCTTAAGCTGACGCGGTTCGAACAGGGGCAGAAACCCTACAGCCTGTTTGCCTTCCCCCTGGGAGAAAATCAGGGCGGATTCGTGCTCGCTCTTGATCGAACCGGCATCGAAGATGCGCGCTTGCAAATGAAGCAAACCCTGATGATTGCGCTGCTGGTTGTGCTGCTATTGGCGGTCAGTGTTTCCGTTTATATTTCACGCAGCATTACCACCCCGTTGCAGAAGGTCGTCGGCAATCTGCAACAAATAGCCGAGGGTGCCGGAGATTTAACCCTGACCCTTAATGTGAGTTCCAACGATGAGGTCGGAGAGCTGGCCAAGTGTTTTAACCGTTTAATGGCCCATCTGCGCAACATGATCTCACGCACACGTGGCGCGACGACCAATGTGGCCAAAGCAACCCAGCAAATCAGTCAGTGGGCCGCCGCGCTGAGCAGTGAAGCCCAGGAGCAGTCGCAGGCCCTGGAAAAAAGCCACAACGAAATTAAAGTTATTGGCGAAATGGCCGGAGATGTGGCCGATAACGTTTCGTCCCTGGTCGCCTCAGTGCAAGAAAGCGCTGCCGCGACTCACGAATTTGAATCGACCACAACCGGCATTTCCAGTCAGATGGAAAATCTGTTTCACATTACCAGTGAAATTTCCACTTCAATTCACCAGCTGTCATCGTCCAACCAGCAAATTGAAGGCAACGTCAGTGACTTGTCACTCCATGCCAAAGAAAGCTCCAGCGCTATCCGCCAAATGGATGAGGCCACCCGCTCGATCAAGGAAGGCGCCGATCTCACGTGCAGCCTGGTTGAGCAAACCGCCAGCCAGTCCATTGAAGGCAAATCGGCGGTGCTCGAAACCATCCGCGGTATCAGCAACCTGCAAAAAACGATTGAGCAAGCGCATCAATCTATGCGCGATCTGGGCGAAAGATCCGACGCTATCGGGAATATCATCAATGTCATCGCCGAAATTGCCGACCAGACCAACCTGCTTGCCCTCAATGCCGCCATCATTGCGGCCCAGGCCGGTGAACATGGCAAAGGCTTTGCGGTGGTCGCAAACGAAATTCGCAGCCTGGCCGAACGCACCTCAGTCTCAACCGAAGAGATCGCCACTATCATCGAAAACCTGCAACAGGGCACACGTCTGGCAGTCGCAGCCATTGAGGACGGCAGCGTCAAGGCCGAACAGGAGGTCGCCCGCAGCCGAACCGCCGGTGAAATTCTCGAAAAACTCCACAGCCGCTCGGTGGCGGCCAGGGAACAAGTTGAGCAGATTGCCACCTTGACCAAACGTCAGGCGGATGAAAGTCAGTCCATGACCCAAACTGTGCTCACCATCACCGAAACCCTGCAACAAATCGCCTCTTCAATTACTCAGCAAAGTGCCAGCACCCGTCATCTCGCCGGCGCAGCCGAACAAATGACAGACATCGCCGCTCACGTCAAAACCAGTACCAACGAACAAAAACGTGGCAGCCAACAGATCACTCTGGCCATGGAACTGATTCAACAGACCATCGAAAAGATCAATAGCGCAACCCAGCACCAGCGCGACCGCAGCCAGGATGTCATTAAAGCTGTGGGCATAGCAGCAGACATCGCTGAAAACAATTCCAGCCGCGCCATTGAATTCGACAATATTGTCAAAACCCTGGCCGAACAATCCCTTAGTCTGCAAAAAGATGTCGATGCCTTCAAGGTTTGATGGCGTCGGACTTCACAAACCAAAAGCATCAAACCGGATGCCTCAGCAAAAAGCGCCAAAAGCAAGGTGCGCAATTGTCGAATAACGGGACGTGCTTACCCAGGTCGAAGCCGTAAGACTTTAGCCGCAACGCAGCCGTGGGTGAGTTTTTGCGACGCCAGCAATAATCGTTGACAGTAAAAAGTTGCTGGGCTAGAGTTCGGCAACAATCGGGCATCCTAAGTTGCCCGAGCGTCTTTATCCTGAGTGGTGGAGGGAAAGGCCCTTTGAAACCACGGCAACCCTTTGCCCCCTGCGGGACAAAGTCGGTGCCAAATCCTGCTCTACGTTTTTTTGTAGAGAGAGATAAGGACGGTGCCTGCGATTTGGTGAATGCATACACCCAGGCCCGTTTCCTTGTCGGAAACGGGCCTTTTTGCACCAGAAAAGAGACTGGTAAGCGTGAACGATTCCGTTGGCATAGTCACCACCCAATATGCTCAGTTCAAAACCGACCTCCACCTTGAAAGTGGGCGCCGACTCGGCCCCTTGACCCTCGCCTACGAAACCTACGGCCAGCTGAACAGCGCCCGTGACAATGCCCTGCTGGTGACTCACGCCTGGACCGGCGACGCCCACGCTGCCGGGCGGCACCATGAAGATGAACGCAAACCCGGCTGGTGGGACAATATGATCGGCCCCGGCAAAGTGTTTGACACCGAGCGCTTTTTCGTTATTTGCAGCAACGTTATCGGATCTTGCAAGGGTTCAACGGGGCCGACCAGCCTGAACCCGGCCACGGGACGCCCCTATCGTCTGAGCTTTCCCGTGCTGATGGTGCGCGATATGGTCCACGCCCAGCGCCTGCTGATTGATCATTTGGAAATAGAACAACTCTGCTGCGTGGTCGGCGGTTCCATGGGCGCCATGCAGGCCTTGGAATGGGCGATTCATTATCCCCAGCGTGTGCGCTCCATTGTGCCCATTGCCGGCACCGGCCGCACCTCACCCATGGCGATTGCCCTCAATGCCCTGGCGCGCCAATCCATCTTCAACGATCCCCTGTGGAAAAAAGGGAAATACCACTTCGACCATCCGCCCGCCGATGGTTTCGCCTTGGCACGGGCGGTGGGGCACATCAGCTTTTTGTCCGATGCCTCGATGCAGCTGAAATTTGCACGGCGCTTCTCGCGCATGGACGGCATGTTCGATTTTTTCGGCAAATTTGAGGTTGAACGTTATCTCGACTACAACGGTCGCTCCTTTGTTGAGCGTTTTGATCCCAACAGCTTCCTTTATCTGGCCAAGGCCCTCGATTTATACGATGTTGCCTGGCGTTTCGATTCCGCCAGAGAAGCCCTGAGCCAGCTGGTCTGTCCCTCTTTGTGGTTTGCCTTTACCAGCGATTGGCTCTACCCGCCCTATGCGACGGAAGAAGTGGTGGAAGAACTGGAGCGCCAGAAAAAACCTGTAGACTATGCATTGATCAGTTCGGACTACGGCCACGACAGCTTTCTGGTCGAACCGGAAAAGTTCATTCCACAGCTGAAAAATTTCCTCGCTCAACTTTGATGCTATTTGGGGTCTTTCCCAGACGATGAAGGAAGGGCATCGAACAACTCCAGCTGAGTATAGCTGGCGTCGTCAACCTTGAAGGGGCGGGCAAGAAAACGCGGGCAATCGAGCAGCACCACGGCCTCACTCTGGCGACAGCCGCGCACACATTTAAGACACAATTTGTTGGCACTGACAGCCAAACCATCTTTATCGAACATCTGCGCATAACCTCATTGATACTTAAAAATAATCTGTCCAATTCTAAGCTTCAGCACCCACCGGATGCAAGATAGCGTAAAAAGACGTTTATTTCTTGCAGAATCAGCCCGGCACTGCAACAATGAGCCGTTTTTTTCACGCAATTATCGGAGTTCCCCCTGATGGGTTTCACGCTCAGAATCAAAGCCCTGACACACGCCTTTTCAGAATCGAGCTATCGCCTGCTTTTTCTTGCGGTGCTGGTTGGCATCGTTGCCGGCGGTGGTGCGCTGCTTTTTTATTTTGCCGCCAACGCAGTCGACCATCTGATGCTGGGGCAACTGGGAAACTATCAGCCCCCCCATGAAGGCAATCCCGCGGTCGCGGAGATGCCCTTTATCGACAATCTGGGCATGAATTATCGTTGGCTGCTGTTTTTACTTCCCGCGCTCGGCGGACTGGTGTCGGGCTGGCTGGTTTACACCTTTGCTCCGGAAGCCGAAGGTCATGGCACCGACGGCGTGCTTGAGGCCTTCCACCGCAAAGGCGGCGTCATTCGCGGTCGGGTGCCGATCATTAAAGCGATTGCCTCAATCGCCACCATCGGCACCGGCGGTTCCGCCGGGCGTGAAGGGCCCATCGCCCAAATCGGAGCGGGCTTCGGTTCCTTTATTGCCACCCGGCTCAAACTCTCAACCATGGATCGCCGCATTCTGCTTCTGGCGGGCATGGCGGGCGGGATCGGCGCCACCTTCCGTAGCCCCCTGGGCGGGGCACTCTTCGCCGTAGAGGTTTTATACCGCGACCCCGAATTTGAACACGAGGGGCTGATCCCCTGCATCATCTCTTCCATCGTTGCCTACAGCCTGTTCGGCGCCGTAACCGGCTGGGATCCCCTGCTGGCGACGCCACATTTTCGGTTTGACAACCCTTATGAATTGCTGCTGTTCGGAGCGCTGGGATTAGCTTGCGCCCTCCTGGGGGTGGTCTATGTCAAGGTCTTTTATGGCCTGCGCGAGATCTTCAAGCGTCTGCCGCTTCCCAGCTGGCAAAAGCCCGCCATCGGCGGTCTGGGCCTCGGTTTGCTGGCCATGCTTGTGCCCCAGGTATTGGGGTCGGGCTACGGCTGGGTGCAGGCGGCACTCTACGGGAAGATGGCCCTGTGGGTGATGCTGATCATCGCCCTGGCGAAAATTCTGGCCACCAGTCTGACCATTTCTTCGGGTGGTTCCGGCGGGGTCTTTGCCCCGTCCCTGGTGATCGGCGCCATGCTGGGCGGGGCCTTCGGGGCCTCGGCGGATATTCTCTTCCCGGCCCTGACCCAAGATCCGCGGGCCTACGTACTCATCGGCATGGCAGGCTTCTTCGCCGGGGTTGCCAACGCGCCTATCGCCACCCTGATTATGGTGAGCGAACTGACCGGTAACTACGGCCTGCTCGCCCCGCTGATGCTGGTGTGCGTGGTGGCGATGCTGACGCGACGCAAAAACAGTATCTACGAAAAACAGCTGCCCGGACGCTTCGATTCTCCGGCTCATCTCGGCGATTATGTCATCGATGTTCTTGAGGGTCTGACCGTTGCTGACCTGGCCGACAAGGGGCGTGCGCCGGTGCTGGTGCCGGGGGGCATGACCCTGCCCAATATTCTGAATCTGATTTCGACCGCCAAGGGCGCTTATTATCCGGTGGTTAACCAGCAAGGCCTGATGACCGGCATTTTCTCGGTCACCGACATTCGCCGCATCTTGAATGAAGATATTCCACCAGGATTGATTATCGCCCAGGATTTGGCGACCCAGACAGTGCTGACCGCACTGCCTGACGAGCCCCTGCCCCAGGTAATGAAGCGGTTGACCCTGAGGAATCTGGATGAAATTCCGGTCGTTGACCCCGCCGAACCGCGCCGCGTGCTCTACATGCTCTCACGCCGCAGCCTGCTCGCGCGTTACGCCGAGCAGATCGAAAAAACCCGCGAAGGCTTTCAGAGTCAAGGTTGAAGGGGAATTTTCGCTTCGCAGGGGATGCCCACCTGGCACAAACCACAAGGTGTGGCCTGGGTACCGAAACGTTTTTGCGCATAGGGCGCGGTGGTTTCACGGATATATTTCCGGCATTTATCTTTGTCGTGCCCGGCGGCGCTGATGGCCCCCGCCGGGCAGCGTTTTATACAGGCCCCACAGGTTCCGCGGGCAAACCACAGACACCAATCCTGATGACCGGTGTAAGCGCGCCGACTGGCGGGCAGATCCATGCGCGCCACTACCGAACCGATGCGCACGGCCTTGCCCTGGGGGGTAATCAAACCATCACTCAAACCAAAGGTACCGAGACCGGCAACGTGGGCCGTATGACGTTCCGACCAGTTTGAGGCGATACCGAAACGTTCAGAGCGCTGATAATCAAAGGCAGCCAGTCGTTCAGGCGCCAGCGCCGCAAAGCCCTTTTTCTTCAACGCCTCCGCCAGATACCGCCGCAAGGAGCAGTTAAAACCCTCGCCGAAATCGCGTGAGCGCGCCCAGCGCTCGGCAGGTAACTGCGTGCACGCTTTCTGATCAGCCCGCGTCCGGGCAGTTTGCGGCAATATCCAGCTGATCACACTTAATTCAGCGGCAGTCACGGGCGTTTCCGGAAAGGCCAGGGCAAAGGCCTTCGCCGGGGGCCAGTAAAAAGGCGCCAAATCATGGGCATAGCGGGCAAACAGCGGATCGTCCCCGCGCGAAAAACCAACCAGGGGCCGCTCCCAGGCTTTTTCACCCGTGCCATTCTGCAGACTGTTTTCCGAACTCTGCGCCCAGAAATCTTCCACCAGGCGTAAAACCAGCGCCGCATTCTTTTCGCATTGAGACTCAACCATGCTGGGCTCCAATTCTTAGGTGCAAGGCTCAGTCAGCCCCTTCGGCCAGTTCGCGTAAGCGCTTGAAAATTTCACGCGAGGCACGCTTGTCGCCGTGAGTATGAACCGAGCGCGCCAGGCGCGAAATAACGCCTCGATCAATGGCAGGCCAAAGCGCAATCATCTCGTCAAAAGCTGCCGCAAAAGTCTGCGGGTCACAGAGGCGATCACGAATATCTTCCAGTTGATGAAACTGCCGCTTTTCGCCGCCGCGCACCTGATCGATTTCCTCCAGCATTTCCAGCGCAACCCTCACCTGTTCTTCACGCTGGCGCAGCAGACTGGCCAGATGCTTGACCTGACGTTTGTGCGAACCTCGGCCATCGGTAGCGCGGGCGGTTTCAACCTCAGCCGCAACCACGGCATCCAACGGTAAACGTGCAAACTGGCTTAAAGGCAATTCGACCAGGCGATGCGCTAGCGTTTCGACATCCTTGGCAAGCTTTTTTCGTTTGGTTTTGCTCAGGGGCAGATCGTCTGACAGCGCTGCTTCTTCCATGAAATTCTCCATTGATTTAAACCGTATTTATTCAAAGATTTCAGTCTATCACGATCGTTACCGGTTGTTACAGTCATTGTCGTTCTGCTATGATCCAGCCTCAAACGATGGGAGGAAAACCATGACAACCGGCATAACCCGTACCCACGCCCTTGAACTGCTCCACCAGCATCTGCAAACCCCCGGAATGATCAAACACAGTCTCGCTAGCGAAGCGGTGATGCGCGCCCTGGCGCGGCACCTGGGGGAAGACGAAGACCAGTGGGGCATGGCCGGGCTGCTGCATGATATTGATGCCGAAGCAACGGCCAACGATATGGCGGCGCACACCCACCAGGCGATTCGTCTGCTGGAACAGGAAGGCGTCGACCCGCTGATTATCGACGCTATCGCCATGCACAACGCCGAAGCCCACCAGAAAGAGCGCAGCACCAGATTTCATCACGCTCTGGCCGCCGGGGAGACCATCACCGGGCTGATTACGGCCACGGCGCTGGTTTATCCCGACCAGAAAATTGCCAGCGTCAAACCCAAATCCGTGCGCAAGCGTATCAAGGAAAAAGCCTTTGCCGCCGGCGCCAACCGCGCAACCATTGCCGAATGTGAATTGATTGGCTTTGCCTTGCCCGATTTCTGTGATCTGTGCTTGGCGGCGATGCAGGACATTGCCCATGAACTGGGCCTTTGATCATGACCGCTGAACAGTTGAAAGACCTCCTCAGCCAGATTCAGCAGGGCACAATGTCGCTTGAAGATGGCGTTGAAACCCTCAGCTGCCTGCCCTTTGAGGATATCGGCATCGCTTGTATTGATCATCACCGCAGCCTGCGCCAGGGCGTTCCTGAGGTTATTTTCGGCCAGAACAAAAGGGTTGAACAGCTTCAGGCCATTGTTACGGCCATGGCCAAAAACAACGCCAATGTCCTGGCAACCCGCCTTGACAACGCCAAAGGCACGGCGCTGCTTAAGGCCTTTCCCGGCGGCAGCTTCGACAGTCTGGCCGGTACCTTTTGTTTGATTCAACAAGCGGTAGAAGAAACCGGCGGCAAAATCCTGGTGGTCTGTGCCGGCACTTCTGATCTGAGTGTCGCCCGCGAAGCGGTGATTACGGCGCGTCTGCTTGGCAACCGGGTCGAGGAGCTGGTAGATGTCGGGGTGGCTGGTATCCACCGCCTGCTCTCACAAAGTGACAAACTGCGCGACGCCGCCGTCATTATTGTCGTGGCCGGGATGGAAGGGGCCCTACCCTCGGTGATTGGCGGGCTGGTGGCGGTGCCGGTGATCGCGGTACCAACCTCCGTCGGCTACGGCGCAGCTTTTGGCGGCATCGCCGCCCTGCTCGGCATGCTCAACAGTTGCGCCAGCGGCGTCACCGTCGTCAATATCGACAACGGCTTCGGCGCCGCCTTCGCCGCCCATCGGATCAATCGGCAAAAAAAATAATTTAATTAGCACCAATCTCCCGCTGAGGAAAGATTCCTCGTCAAGACGGATAATTTTGTCTTGCACCTCCCCTTAGGGTTAAGGGGAGGCTGGGTGGGGTTACGCTGGCAGGAACTGCCATGTGTTTCAGAACACCCGCAAAGCTCTAACTCCCCCGGCCCCTTCTTCATCATAAGCGGGGGTGAAAATTTGCGCATTGCTTAGCGTTGGTGAGTTTTTTACAACGCCGTCAGCTTTTAAGAATATTGATGCACAGACAGTCGGCAGTCGCAAAGGTGGTTCCATTGGCATCAAGGATCCGCCCCTTGACCTTAACTTTGCGCCCTTCGACGGACACAATTTCGGTTTCGACCTGCATCACAGTTTCAATCGGCAGCATCTGGCTGAAATGAATGTTCAGCCGCCCGACGACTATGGGATGGCCCGCCGCCCAGGCGGCAAGACCCAGAACCTCATCGAGCACCGCCGCCATGGAACCCCCATGGGCATGGCCGGGCGGGCCTTCAGTTTCAGGGCCGAACCAGACCCGCGCCATCAGCGCCTTTTGCTGATCACGATAATAACGCACACGAAAACGCTGCCCCTGGGGGTCGCCCGAGACAAAACGCAGAGAATTTCCGACCAGTGACGGCGCGTCAAACGCCGTCCAATCAGCTTCGCCCTCCAGATCAAACGGCGCACTTTGAGCAGATGGCATAATGCTTACCCTTTCATAAAAGATAATTTTTCAACAACCTTAGATCCCCCAAAAAGACAAATGAGAGTCAATGGCATCTCGCAAGTATTTTGATTATAAAGGATCTATGGACAGAAAAAAGGCTGAAGAGTTCCTCGTAAAAGATACTTTCTCACTCTGCAGGCGATTAATTGGAAAGGACTTTTTTAACCGCCTTCTGCCAACCGGCCAGCAGGTCCTGGCGGTGCGTAGCCGCCATCTGCGGCGCAAAATTGGCATCGCGCTGCCAGTGTTCTGCCACCTCTTCCAGTGAGTCGTAGAGCCCGCACTGCACGCCAGCCAGATAGGCTGCACCCAGGGCGGTGGTTTCGGTGACAAGGGGGCGCTCGACCTGCAAGTTGAGAACATCGGCGAGAAATTGCAAAAACCAGTTATTGGCGACCATACCGCCATCGACGCGCAGGGTCTTAAGCGGGGTGCCGCTGTCTTTGCCCATCGCCGCCATCAGGTCACAAGTCTGGTAGGCCACCGATTCGAGGGTCGCACGCACAATTTCGGCGATACCGGTATCGCGGGTCAGGCCAAAGATTGCCCCGCGTGCGTTGGGATCCCAGTGAGGCGCGCCGAGGCCGGTGAAGGCCGGAACCAGATAAACCCCATGGTTCGATTCAAGTTTTTGCGCAATCTCCTCAACTTCGGGCGCGGCGCGGATCAACTTGAGACCATCGCGGATCCACTGTACCGCCGCACCGGCAACAAAGATCGAGCCCTCAAGAGCATAGGTTGTTTGGCCCTTCACCCGGTAAGCCACGGTCGTCAGCAGACGATTTTTTGAGGCGACCGCTTGATCACCGGTGTTCATCAGCACAAAGCAGCCGGTGCCATAGGTGCTCTTGATCATGCCTGGCGCGAAGCAGGCCTGACCAATGGCCGCAGCCTGCTGATCGCCAGCGACCCCGCCAATGGGTAATTGTTGGGCAAACAGGCCCGCTGCCGTTGTCCCATAGTCGGCGATGCTGTCACGCACTTCGGGTAAGACCTGAAGCGGGATATCAAACACTGCAAGCAGTTCTTTATCCCACTGTTGTTGATGGATATTAAACAGCAGAGTGCGCGAGGCATTGGTCGCGTCGGTAGCATGAACTTTCCCGCCCGTCAAACGCCAGATCAGGTAAGTATCCACGGTGCCAAAGGCCAGCTCACCGCGCTCGGCTCCGGCGCGTGCGCCGTCAACCTGTTCCAGGATCCAGCGTAGCTTGGTGGCAGAAAAATACGGATCAAGCAGCAGCCCGGCGTTTTGCGCCGCCAGGGGCTCATGCCCGAGTTTTTTTAATTGCGCACAAGAGTCCGCCGTACGCCGATCTTGCCAGACAATGGCATTATAAATCGCCCTGCCCGATTGACGCTCCCAGACCACCGTCGTCTCACGCTGATTGGTGATGCCGATACCCACGACAGTGAGACCCTGCTGTTGGGCTTGCGTCAAGACATGGCGGCAAACCTTGAGCACCGACTGCCAAATTTCTTCGGGGTCATGTTCAACCCAGCCGTCGTGGGGAAAATACTGGCGGAACTCCTGCTGCGCCTGGGCGACACACCGACCACTGCGGTCAAAAATCATCGCCCGTGAGCTGGTCGTGCCCTGGTCGATCGCGAGAATATGGGCTGTGTTCATCGGTTTCTCTCCTGTCTTGACCACCCGAATGGCATGGCTCCGCTTTTTCTTAAACGAAAGCATTTTCTTTCAAAATGTTCGTTTGTGAAAAATAAGTGTTGCGTTTCTCCCTGTCAATAGGGTAAATCTCTCTTTATCGAATATCGTTCTATTTTGCTCCGACATCCCGTTCTTGTGGCGAAACATGATGAATCAACGCCAAAAAGAAATCGTGCTTCTGGTTCAGCAACAGGGCTTTGCCTCCATTGAAACTCTGGCGCAAAACTTCAACGTCACCCCACAAACCATCCGCCGCGACATCAACACGCTGTGCAAACAAAATCTTTTGACCCGTTATCATGGTGGCGCCGGCTTGTCTTCAAGCATCGAAAATGTGGCATATGCCACCCGTCAGGTCTTAAATCTTGAGGCCAAGCGTGTCATAGCTCAAATGACCGCACGCCAGATTCCCGACCGCGCCTCAATTTTCATCAATATTGGCACCACCACCGAAGAAATTGCCCGGGCGCTGCAAAACCACAGCAACCTCCGCATTATCACCAACAATTTGAACGTCGCGGCAATATTACGCGCCAACCCGAGTTTTGAAATTATTATAGCAGGTGGCGCCGTGCGTCAGCGCGACGGCGGGATTACCGGCGAGGCAACCATCGATTTCATTCGTCAGTTCAAGGTCGATTTTGGCATCATTGGTATCTCCTGTATCGACGAAGAGGGCAACCTGCTCGATTTTGACTACCACGAAGTACGCGTCACCCAGGCAATTATCGAAAACTCTCGCCAGGTTTTTCTGGCGGCCGACCATAGTAAATTTGAACGTCGCGCCATGATCCGCCTGGGCCATATTTCACAGGTTGATGCCTTTTTCACCGATCGGCAACCCCCGGCGCAAATCATTACTCTACTGCACGAAGCAAACGCCATTCTGCACAGTGCTGATCACCCATCTCAACCGGTTGCAGCGTCGAGCTGAACAAGGAAAAACCAGAATATGTCCCTCGTCTTAGACAAAATCTGCAAACACGTCGGTAACGAAAGACATATCGACAACATCTCGCTGCAGCTGGAGCCAGGCACCTTCAATGTGTTGCTGGGCCGCACGCTGGCCGGCAAGACATCTTTAATGCGGCTGATGGCCGGGCTCGACCGGCCCAGCAGTGGACGCCTGCTGATGAAGGGAAAAGACCTGACCGGGCTGCCGGTGCGCCAACGGGACGTTGCGATGGTTTACCAGCAGTTTATTAACTATCCCTCCATGACAGTGTACAAAAACATCGCCTCGCCGTTGAAACTTGCCAAGGTCAATAAAAAAGAGCTCGACCGCCGCGTGCGCGAGGTGGCAGAGATGCTGCACATTGAAAATCTGCTCGATCGCCTGCCGGTCGAGCTGTCCGGCGGCCAGCAACAACGAACCGCCATTGCCCGGGCTCTGGTTAAAGATGCCGAACTGCTGCTGCTTGACGAACCGCTGGTCAACCTCGATTACAAGCTCCGCGAAGAACTGCGGATTGAAATGCGTGAAATTTTCAAACGCCGTGACGCGATCGTTGTCTACGCGACCACCGAACCGCTTGAAGCCTTAACCCTGGGTGGCAACACCGCCGTCATGCACGCTGGACAGTTGGAACAGTTTGGCCCCACGGTCGAAGTCTACCAAAATCCGCAGAGTAGTCGCATCGCCAAAGCGTTTAGCGACCCGCAAATCAACATAGTTCCGGCGCGCCTGGTGGGTGGTCAGCTGCACATTGGCACCGCCGCCTCAATCCCTCTTGCGCAGCATATGCACGGGCTGGCCGATGGCGAATATCAGGTCGGCATGCGCGCCAATCACCTGCGCCTGGTGCAAAAATCCGACGAAGATCTGGCTTTTGCAGCCCAGGTTGAAATTGCCGAAATCAGCGGGTCTGAAACCTACATTCACCTCTCCAACGCGGAACAATCGTGGACCGTCCAGCTCCCCGGCATTCACAGCTACCCCATGGGCGCAGCGGCGACCATTTATATAAATCCCTCGCAGCTCTACCTGTTTACTGCCCAGGGGCAGCTCGCAGCTTCAACCCAAACGGCGGCCCGCATTTAAACAAAGGCAAACCACATGGCCCGTATCGAACTGAAAAATCTTGCCCATGCCTACCAGCCAAACCCCAAGGATGCTGCGGATTACGCCCTCAAGCCAATAGATCATGTCTGGCAGGATGGCTTGGCCTATGCCCTTTTGGGGCCATCGGGCTGTGGCAAAACAACCCTGCTGAACATTATTTCAGGCCTGCTCAAGCCCTCGCAGGGGCAGATTTTATTTGACGGCACAGATGTCACCACGCGGGCTCCGCAAGAGCGCAATATTGCCCAAGTTTTTCAGTTTCCGGTGATCTACGACACCATGAGTGTCTACAACAATCTGGCTTTCCCCCTGCGCAACCGCAAGGTCGCTGAAACAAATATTCGTAGCCGGGTCGAAGAGATCGCTGAAATGCTTGACCTGAGCGCCGATTTAGAAAAACGTGCAGCCAACCTGAGCGCTGACGCCAAACAAAAAATTTCTTTGGGCCGCGGTCTGGTGCGCAGTGATGTCGCCGCGATTCTTTTTGACGAGCCCCTGACCGTCATCGACCCACACCTTAAACTCTTGCTGCGGCGCAAACTCAAACAGATCCACGCCCGCTTTAAACTAACGATGGTCTATGTCACCCACGACCAGCTTGAAGCCCTGACCTTTGCCGACCGGGTGGTAGTAATGAACGATGGGCAGGTTCTGCAAATCGGCACCCCGCAGGAGCTATTTGAAACACCGCGCCACACCTTTGTCGGCTTTTTTATCGGCAGCCCCGGGATGAATTTTCTTGCCTGCCGGGTCAGTCGGGGGAAGGCGCTGGTCGGGTCTGCGCAAATTGCCCTGGCCGCGGATTATGGAGCTCTGGAGGGAGACTTCGAACTGGGAATTCGTCCCGAGTTTCTCAAGCTGCATGCGACCCAGACCCTCGGCAGCCTGCCGGTTAAGATATGCGAAAACGAGAATCTGGGCAGTTGCAAAATTATAACCGTCCAACTGGCAGATCAGCAGCTCAAGGTTAGACTTGGGGAAGAAGAAACGCCCCCCACGACGGCGGGTTTTCTGGAATTCCCTGCCGCATGGATTCGCCTCTACGCCAAAGGGTTGCTGGTCGAACCCGAACCGCGGAAGCAACCGACGCAGGAGGTGCCCCCGTGAACAAGTGGAACGACAACAAAGCCTGGTTCATGGTCATCCCGGTCTTTCTCGTCGTCGCCGTTTCGGCGATTTTGCCCTTGATGACAGTCGTCAACTACTCACTGCAAGACATCTTCAGCCCGACCCAGCGGATCTTTGTCGGCACCGAATGGTATCGCGACGCCCTGACCGATCCACGTCTGCAAGAGGCCTTTGGCCGTCAAATGCTCTTTTCCGGATTGGTGCTGCTCATCGAAATTCCCCTGGGAATCCTGATCGCGCTGATGATGCCCAAAAAAGGCTGGGGAGCCTCGCTCAGTCTGGTGCTGGTCGCCCTGCCTCTGCTCATTCCATGGAATGTTATTGGCACCATCTGGATTATCTTCACCCGTCCGGATATCGGCCTGTTTGGCGCAGCGATCAATCATCTGGGGTTGGTCTTCGATCACACCGCCTCACCCCTCGACGCCTGGATCACGGTCATGTTGATGGAGGTCTGGCACTGGACCCCCCTGGTTGTTCTGCTGGCCTATGCCGGTTTACAGGCAATTCCTGAGGCCTATTTTCATGCGGCAAAGATCGACGGCGCTTCGAGCTGGGCCACCTTCCGATATATCCAGCTGCCCAAACTGCGCGGGGTGCTCACCATTGCCATCTTGCTGCGTTTCATGGACAGCTTTCTGATTTACGCTGAACCCTTTGTTTTAACCGGCGGAGGGCCGGGCAACGCAACCACCTTTCTGTCAATCTACCTGGTCAAGATCGCCGTCGGACAGTTTGATCTCGGCCCGGCCGCAGCCTTCTCGATTATCTACTTTCTGATCATTCTGCTCATCAGCTGGCTCTTTTACCAGGTGCTGCTCAAGGCCGGGACAGGAGAGAAATCATGATTATGCAAAAACGGACGCTCGGCCTGATTTTCTATTTCATCTTGTTGTTACTGCCGATCTACTGGATGCTCAACATGTCCCTGCGCACCAATGCCGACATTATGCGGGTCTTCACTTTTTACCCGCAAAATTTGACCCTGGAAAACTATATAAAAATTTTCAGCGACCCAACCTGGTACTCCGGCTATTTGAACAGTATTTACTACGTCAGCATGAATGTTGTGATTTCGCTAGTGACCGCGCTCCCGGCAGCCTATGCCTTTTCACGCTACAATTTTCTCGGCGACAAGCACCTGTTTTTCTGGCTACTGACGAATCGTATGGCTCCGCCGGCGGTCTTTCTGCTGCCGTTTTTTCAGCTTTATTCAACCTTTGGCCTGATCGATACCCACTTTGCCGTGGCCCTGTCTCACTGCCTGTTCAATGTGCCCCTGGCGGTCTGGGTGCTGGAGGGCTTCATGTCGGGCGTACCGCGCGAAATTGATGAAATGGCGTATATCGACGGCTACAGCTTTCCGCGCTTTTTTCTGACGATTTTCATGCCGCTGATCCGTACCGGCATTGGGGTCACAGCATTTTTCTGTTTCATGTTCTCTTGGGTGGAACTGCTATTGGCCCGCACCCTAACAACCACCGAGGCCAAACCTATCGCCGCCATCATGACCCGCACCGTCAGCGCCACCGGCCTCGACTGGGGGCTGCTGGCCGCAGCAGGAATTCTGACTATCGTCCCCGGAGCACTGGTGATCTGGTTTGTCCGTAACCATCTGGCCAAGGGCTTCGCCATGGGCCGAGTGTAACAGGGGAAGTTTATGAGTCTCAACTGGATGGCATGGACACTGCCGACCGCCATATTTTTCATCACCATTCTGTGCCTACTCATTGCCATGACGATCTGGCAGAGCAAGTGGCCGAGCATTGAACGCAAAGGGTTTATGCCCATAAAGACAACCCCCGGCGACCGCCTCTTTGTCGGCCTGCTCGGCAGTGCGTTCATTCATCTGTTGTGGATTGGGCTGACCAGCCTGAGCTTGTGGTTCGCGTTTATCCTTGCGCTTATCTGGATAATTGTTGTGATGATTTGGGGATAAAATTTTTCGAACTCAGGGAGAGTTCAAACAGCTCGGGATCCAGGATCTTCGTTTCGAGCTGTTACCGGCCCCCAAGGCCCAGGAAGATCCAGGGGAAGGAGGACAAAAATGGCAAAAGCAGCTCGCAAAAGAAACACCTTGGGGTGGTTGATCGCCCTCACCAGCGCCGTGTTACTCCTGGCGGCCACAACCGCCAGTGCTGACCTGGCAGCCGCCAAAAAGTGGGTTGACACAGAGTTTCAACCCTCGACCTTAAGCAAAGCGGAGCAGATGAAAGAGATGGAATGGTTCATCAACGCCGCCAAGCCGTTCAAAGGAATGGAGATCAAAGTCGTCTCCGAAACCATTCCAACCCATGAGTACGAATCGAAAGTACTCGCCAAAGCCTTTCAAGAAATTACCGGCATTAAAGTCACCCATGATTTGATCCAAGAAGGTGACGTTATTGAAAAACTCCAGACCCAATGGCAGTCAGGCAAAAATATTTATGACGCCTACATCAATGACTCCGACCTGATCGGAACCCACTGGCGGTACAAGTTCGTCACCAACCTGAGCGATTGGATGGCGGGCGAAGGCAAAGACGTCACTCTGCCGACCCTCGACATCAATGATTTTATCGGTAAATCTTTCGTCACCGGCCCCGACGGCAAGCTTTACCAACTACCCGACCAGCAGTTTGCCAACCTCTACTGGTTCCGTTATGACTGGTTCAACCGCCCAGATTTACAACAGAAATTCAAGGAACTCTACGGCTATGAGCTGGGCGTGCCGGTCAACTGGTCAGCCTACGAAGATATTGCCGAATTCTTCAGCGAAAAAGTCCGCGAAATTGATGGTAAAGCGATCTATGGCCACATGGATTACGGCAAGAAAGCCCCCGATCTGGGTTGGCGCTTCACCGACGCCTGGCTCTCCATGGCCGGTGCCGGCGACAAGGGCCTGCCCAACGGCAAACCGGTTGACGAGTGGGGCATCCGCGTCGACGAAAATGACCGTCCGGTCGGTGCCAGTGTCAGCCGAGGTGGCGCCACCAACAGCCCTGCGGCTAAGTACGCCCTGCGCAAATACATGGACTGGCTGCGGAAGTATGCTCCTCCGGGCGCGCTCGGCATGGATTTTTATCAATCTCTGCCAAGCCTGGCGAAGGGCAATGTTGCCCAGCAGATTTTCTGGTACACCGCCTTCACCGCCTCCATGGTTGAAGAGGGAACCCCGGTCGTAAACGCCGACGGTACCCCGAAATGGCGAATGGCGCCCTCCCCTCATGGCCCCTATTGGCAAGAAGGAATGAAACTCGGTTATCAGGATACGGGTTCCTGGACCCTGTTTAACAGCACCCCGGTCGATCGGCGCAAGGCAGCCTGGCTGTTTGCCCAGTTCACCGTATCCAAAAGTGTCTCATTGAAAAAGAGCCATGTCGGCCTGACAATTATTCGCGATAGCGATATTCGCGACGAATCTTTTACCAAACGCGCCCCGAAATTGGGCGGACTGGTCGAATTCTATCGCAGCCCGGCGCGCGTCGCTTGGTCGCCGACCGGCACCAACGTCCCCGACTACCCGAAAATGGCCCAGCTCTGGTGGCAGAATATTGGTGAAGCGGTCGCAGGGTCAGTAACGGTTGATACGGCGATGGACAACCTGGCCAAAGAACAAGATAAAATGCTTGAGCGTATTGCGCGCAGCGGAGTCCAGGGAGACAAAGGCCCCCTGCTGAATAAAGAAAAATCCGAAGAATACTGGCTGAACCAACCCGGTTCCCCCAAAGCCAAGCTGGCCAACGAAAAACCCCAAGGGGAAACGGTCAACTATGACGACCTGATCAAAGCCTGGCGCGAAGGCCGGGTCAAATAAACATCGGCAACAAGGGTCAGGGTCACCGCCCTGGCCCTTGTTTTTTTCAGCCACAAGGGTTCAGCATGCGCTAGTCCGCGGCACTTCTGGAACGGCTGCCTTGGCCTCGGTGTGTGCGAAACTGAAAAATTTTCCGTCATCGATTTACCTGGGAGTCGCGCATGCGGAGGCAGAAACAGCTTGAACAGCTTAACCCTAATAAAATCTTCGACCTCCTGATCATCGGCGGCGGCGCAACGGGTTGTGGAGTGGCGCTGGACGCCGCCAGCCGCGGACTTAAAGTTGCGCTGGTTGAGATGAATGATTTTGCCGAAGGGACCAGTAGCCGCAGCACCAAACTGGTTCATGGCGGGGTGCGATATTTGGAAGCGGCAATCAAAAAATTTGACCGCGTACAGTACAACCTGGTCAAAGATGGCCTGCACGAACGCTACACCCTGCTCAAAAACGCACCGCATCTTTCCAACCGCCTGCCCCTGGTCACGCCGATCTACCGCTGGATCGATGTGCCTTACGTTTATGCCGGGCTCAAGCTCTACGATCTGCTCGCCGGCAAGCGCGGCATCGGTCACAGTCGGCTGCTCAGTCGGAAAGCGGCCTTGCAGCGCTTTCCGACTGTGAAGGCCGCAGGCCTCAAGGCCGGGGTGCTCTATTATGACGGCCAGTTTCATGACGCACGCATGGCGTTGTCCCTGGCTCTGACAGCCAGGGAACAGGGCGCAACTATTGCCAATCATGTGCGCGTTTGTGAATTGGTGAAAAATAACGGGCAAGTCTGCGGCGCACGCCTCGAAGATCGCATCACCGGAGAATCCTGGCAGATTGCGGCCCGCGGCATCATCAACGCCACTGGGCCCTTCGCCGACCAAATCCGCCGGCTCGACAGTGCCAATGCCGCACCCATCCTCTCCGCCAGCAGCGGCATTCATATTGTCCTCGATAAAAGCTTTGCCCCGCCCGATACCGGACTGCTGATACCCGAAACCGATGATGGCCGGGTTCTTTTTGTTTTGCCCTGGGAGGGTCACGCCCTGGTCGGAACGACGGATGAGCCCGCAGAAATCAGCGAACATCCCAAAGCCCAGGAAGCGGAAATTGACTACCTGTTAAAGCATATCGGTCGCTATTTCAACCTGCAGGTTAGTCGCCAGGATATTCAGGCGGTCTGGTCGGGCCTGCGCCCGCTAGTGCGCGATCCGGCCGCAAGCGACACGGCTCAACTGGCGCGGGATCACGTTATCGAAATCAGCGCCAGCGGCCTGCTCACCATCGCCGGCGGCAAATGGACAACCTATCGTAAAATGGCTGAAGATACGGTCAATGAGGCGCTCAAACAATTCGGCCTCAGCCCGCCGCATAAAACCTGTCAGACCGAACAACTCCCCTTGATCGGCGGCAAAGACTACCGCGAAACCATCCAACCGGAGTTGCAAAAGAACTTCGCTTTTTCTGCCGAGATCGCCGCCTACCTGCAAAGAACCTACGGCGACCAGGCCTTTGAGGTCGCCAAGCTTGCCACTGCCGACGGCGGCAAACTGCTCTGCCAGGGTCACCCCATCCTTGAGGCCGAGGTCGTGTACGCAGTGCGCCATGAGATGGCCGAACGCGTCATTGATCTTCTGGCCCGACGCACGCCTTTAGCCCTGGTTGATCAGGCAGCAAGTCGCGCGGTTATCGGCCGCGTTGCCGAACTGATGGCAAAGGAGTTGGAATGGGATGAGAAGCGCATCGAAATCGAGATGGCCTTGGCGGAAGAACGCCTCAACGAGGCTATCTAAGGCAGGAGGTTATGGGGGTTGTCACTGTTCAGCAACCTCAATACGCAAGAGCCAAACAGAATCAAAGGCATCTCACGCAGAGCGGCAGAGACCCAGAGAAGGACAAAAACGACTTCAACGGTTCCCCGGTAGCCAAAGGGTCGTCATCCCCGAGTGCTTTGTCGGGGATCCAGTCTTTTAACTGCGCAAAATCTGGATTTCAAGTAAAATCGCTTCGCAAGTGGCCGACAAGAATTTTTTGCAAAGGATTCACGGGAAAAAACATGATCGAGATTTTCACCACTGGTGGCACCATCGACAAGATTTATTTTGATGCCAAGAGCGATTTCCAGGTTGGAGATTCGCCTCTGAACGATCTGCTGCAAGAGGCCAACCTGACCGTGACGTTCAAAATCAGCGAAATCCTGCGCAAAGACAGCCTTGAGATGACCAATGAAGATCGCGCACATATCCGCGAGCGGGTTGCGGCTTCTGCGTCACAGCATATCGTCATCACCCACGGCACCGACACCATGGTCGAAACCGGCAAGGCGCTTGCGGGAATCCCGGCCAAGACCATCGTCCTCACCGGGGCGATGCAACCGGCGCGCTTTCGCGCGACCGACGCTTTGTTCAACGTCGCGGCGGCCATAACCGCCGCCCAGACCCTCCCTCCCGGCGTCTATATCGCCATGAACGGCCAGATCTTCGACCCGCAAGCCACGCGCAAAAATGTGGCCAAGAACAGATTCGAACCGGAAATCTTTTAACCTGAAAGCTTAACTGTTCAGCCCTTTTTTGGGGCGCACTCCCGTGTTTTCTTACTCGAACCGTGAATGGGGGGGGGACGCTCTTAAATAACTCAATAACTTAAAGTTAGATATTTAAGAGCGTCCCCCCTCATAAACTGTGCTTCCAAAAGCCGTTTTCAGATTTAAACGTCTTGCCAATCCTCCGGAACCCCCCTATACTTGTACACGAAATAGGACAAATCTCACCAACCAGCGAAAGGAGAACGAATAATGCGCGTCGTTAATTTTTCCGAGGCACGTAATCATTTCAAAAGTATTGTCGATCAGGTCGTCAACGACGCCGACTACACGGTTATTACCCGTCGCGACGCCTCAGATGCGGTCATGATGTCCCTTGACACCTTTAATAGCCTGATGGAAACCGTTCATCTGCTGCGCTCCCCTGCAAACGCAACTCACCTTGCACGATCCATTGCCGAATACCGGCAAGGCAAAACAACCACCCAGGAGCGGACTGATGACCAGTGACGCGCCCACACGTTTAATCTGGACGCTGACTTCGTGGAAAGATTATCAATACTGGCAGAATCAGGATCGGAAAACCCTCAAACGTATCAACCACTTAATCAAGGATTGCTTGCGCTCAGCCTATTCCGGGATCGGCAAACCTGAACCCCTTAAAGAAAACCTGGCCGGATTCTGGTCACGCCGCATTGACGACTTCAACCGCCTGGTGTACTGCGTCGACAACAATGACCTGGTCATTATTTCCTGCCGCTACCATTACGACTGAGAACGCCCCCATCAAAGGCCACCTATAATATCTGGCTCAGGAACAGTTTGGTGCGTTCACTGCGTGGATTATCGAAAAACTCGTGGGGAGAGTTCTGCTCAACGATCTGCCCTTCATCCATAAACATCACCCGATCAGCGACACTCTTGGCAAAACCCATTTCGTGGGTCACCACCAGCATGGTCATGCCTTCTTCGGCAAGATCGATCATCACATCCAGCACTTCCTTGATCATTTCAGGATCGAGGGCGCTGGTCGGTTCATCAAAAAGCATCACATTGGGACTCATGCACAGACTGCGCGCAATGGCGACGCGCTGCTGCTGCCCTCCCGAAAGCTGGCCGGGGAATTTCTTGGCCTGTTCCGCGATTTTGACCTTTTCCAGGTATTTCATCGCAATGTCTTCAGCCTCTTTCTTCGGCGTTTTTCTGACCCAGATCGGGCCGAGGGTCAGGTTGTCAAGAATGGACAGATGGGGAAAAAGATTAAAATGCTGAAAAACCATGCCGACTTCGGCGCGCACCTTTTCGATGTTTTTAATATCCTTGGTCAGCTCAATGCCATCAACCATGATCTGCCCTTGCTGATGTTCTTCCAGGCGATTGATGCACCGGATCAACGTTGATTTTCCCGAACCCGACGGGCCGCAGATGACAATGCGTTCGCGCGCTTGAACCTGCAGATGGATATCTTTGAGCACATGAAAGTCACCATACCACTTGTGCATGCCAATCACTTCAATAATTGGTTTGGTGTCAGACTGCGGTGCGATAGGCGTATTATCCGTCATAAAAACCCCTGTCAGTGCCCGGTATGCAAGGCCTTTTCCAGCTTGCGGCTGTAACTGGACATGGCATAGCAACAAATGAAGTAAAGAACCGCCAGAAAGAGATAGGCCTCACTGGAAAAACCCATCCACTCGGGATTAGACAATGTCACCTTGGTGGTTTTGAGGACATCGTAGAGTGCAATTATCACCACCAGCGAGGTATCTTTGAACGCCGAGATGAGAATTCCGACACTGGGCGGAATGACAATCTTCAAGGCCTGGGGCAGCACAATCAAGCGCATGGTTCTGGCGTAACTCAGCCCCAGGGATTCAGCCGCTTCGTACTGCCCCCTGGGAATCGCCTGCAATCCGCCCCGTACCACCTCGGCAATATAAGCGGCGGTAAACAGAATAATCGCCGCCTGGGCTCGCAACACCTTGTCAATGGTGATGCCTTCAGGCAGGAAAAGAGGGAACATGACCGAAGACATGAAAAGCAGACTGATCAAGGGCACGCCCCGGATCAGCTCGATATACACCACACACAGCGACTTGATGCCAACCAGTTTGGAGCGCCGTCCCAGGGCCAGCAGCACCCCAAGCGGGTAAGCACCCACCATGCCGAAAAGGGCCAGCATCAGGGTCAGGGGGAAACCGCTCCACTGGGAGGTTTCCACCACCGGCATCCCGAAAACACCCCCATACATCAGGGTGCCCATCACAATCAGGCCCAGCAACCAGTAGGCAGCCAGGGATTTTCGCCAGTGTTTGTTGCTCCAAGAATAGAAAACCAGGGCAAACAGCAACAGCATGGCCATCAGCGGCCGCCATTGTTGGCCGTCGGGGAAAAAGCCGAAAAAGATAAAACTGACATTCGCCGGAATAATCGACCAGCAGGCACCCTGAATATCCCGACAGGCTTCGGCGCTGCTGAACCAGCGACTGTCGATGAAGATCCAACGCACCATCGGCGGCACAGAAACCCAAAAGCCATAAAGCGTCAGCAGGGTCAAGAGCGAGCTCAACCAGCTATTGAAAAGATTTTCACGCAACCAACCAATAACGCCAATGTTGCGCCGCGGCGGCTTCATATCCTTGATGATGACATGGGGTGTCTGAGCACTCATCACCTCACCTCTCCACCAGCGCCATCTTTTTGTTGTACCAGTTCATGAAGAACGAAGTCGACAAACTGAAAAAGAGATAGACCAGCATAATCAGGGCCACCCCTTCGATGGCCTGACCGGTCTGATTGATGGTGGTATTGGCCACCGAAACAAAATCACTGTAGCCGATAGCAATCGCCAGAGAGCTGTTTTTTGTCAGGTTAAGCATCTGGCTGGTCAATGGCGGAATAATCACCCGCAGGGCCTGGGGCAGAATGACCAGGCGCAAAACCGGGCCGGGACGTAATCCGATGGACATGGCGGCTTCGACCTGGCCGCGTGACACCGACTGGATGCCGGCACGAACAATCTCGGCGACAAAGGCCGAGGTGTATAGCACCAGCCCCAACAAAAGCGCGCTGAACTCAGGGCTGACCGTCACCCCGCCACTGAAATTAAAGCCCTTGAGAACCGGCACATCCAGGGCCATCGGCGCCCCCGCAAAGAGCCAGACCAGCAGCGGCAAAAGCAGGGTCAGAGCCATGCCCGAGCGGTGAACCGGCAATATTTTACCGGTTTGTTCCTGAACCCGGCGCCCCCAGCGAACCAGCCCCCACCAGCAAGCGATGGCGGCCAGGGCGGCCCAAAACATCCAGGCATGGGCCAAGTGCTCGGCCGGTACCGCGAAAATCAGCCCCCGGTTGCATAAAAAGACCCCCGGCACAGGATTCAGGGCCTGGCGCGGTGACGGGAAGGCCTCATAAAAGAGGGCATACCAGAAGAAAAGTTGCAGTAAAACCGGGATATTCTGCATGATCTCAATATAAATACCGGAGATCTTGGCGACCAGCCAGTTGCGTGACAGACGTGAAATACCCACAATCGTACCCAAAATCAGGGTAATAAGGATACCGACAAAGGACACCTTGATGGTATTGAGGGCCCCTACCAGCAGTGCCCGGCCATAGCTATCGGCCGCCGAATAAGCAATCGGCGATTCGCCGATCTCGAAACCAGCTTCGTTGCCTAAAAAGCCGAAGCCAGTGGCAATGGACTGACGCTCCAGATTGGTCTGGGTGTTGGTAAACAAAATGTAACCAACGCTCAAAGCAACGAACAACACCACCGACTGAAAAATCAAGCCACGCTTGTCGGGGTCACGCCAGAAAGGAACCTCGGGGGCCGCATCAACGGCTCTATTGGAAGAATTCCGGATCAAGAGAACTCTCTGCAAAAAAAATAAAATTAAAGCCAAAAAAGGGGAGCGCCCAAAAGAACGCTCCCACATCATGCACGCCGTTTTACTTGAAAGGTGGCGAATACATCAAGCCACCATTCGTCCAGAGCGCATTCAGACCACGCTCAAGGGCCAACTTGGTGCCAACGCCAACATTACGTTCAAAGACCTCGCCGTAGTTGCCAACCTGCTTGATGATGTTGTAGGCCCATTTTTCGTCAAGACCCAGAGCTTTGCCATTTCCGGCGGTGACACCCAGAAAGCGCTGGATGACCGGATCCGTGCTCTTGAGCATCTCATCAACATTCTGCGAACTGATACCCAGCTCTTCGGCGTTGATCATTGCCAGCACCGAAAAATCGACGATATCCATAAACTGGTCATCACCATGGCGCACCGCCGGGGCCAGCGGCTCCTTGGAAATAATTTCCGGCAGAATAGTGTAATCTTTCGGGTTTGGCGCAACCGCCCGAGTTCCCGCCAACTGGGAAGCATCAGAGGTCAGCACGTCGCAAC
This sequence comes from Deltaproteobacteria bacterium, assembly GCA_009993495.1. GTDB lineage: Bacteria > Desulfobacterota > Desulfuromonadia > Desulfuromonadales > Geopsychrobacteraceae > Geopsychrobacter. Next base: position 28,108 of record JAACTI010000248.1, read on the forward strand.
GCCCGGCGAAAAAGGTCTTGGCCAGCTCGGTAGTCGACTCGATAACAACCGGCTTCCATTTCAGATTATTGCTGCGAAAGTAATCGGCGGCGTTCTGCTCAGTGGTAGTTCCCGGCAACACACAAACGGTCGCGCCATCGAGCTCTTTGGCACTTTTGACACCCAATTTTTTCGCGATCATGAAGCCCTGACCATCATAGTAATTCACCGTGACAAAATTGAGACCAAGCTGGGTCTCACGGCTCAGGGTGCGGGTTGCGTTGCGGGTCAGCAGGTCGATCTCACCCGACTGCAGAGCGGTAAAACGCTGCTGAGCAGTCAACGGGGTAAACTTGACTTTATCCGCATTGCCGAAGATCGCGGCAGCGACAGCGCGAGCCGTATCAACATCAAGCCCCTTCCACACGCCCTTGGAATCCGGCATGCCGAAACCGAAGACCCCGCCATTCACACCGACCTGGATAAAGCCTTTTTGCCGAACCGCATCCAGATCCTTACCGGCAAAAGCCGGGCTGAACCCCAAGGCGAGAATGACCGCAACCAATCCCATTACTTTTGCAAATCCCATTGCTCTTCTCCTTCGCTGTCAATAAAGATGGGGAAGCCCCACCAGCGCCAAAGCTGTCGACAAAAAACCAAACAGC
>JAACTI010000444.1 GCA_009993495.1 Deltaproteobacteria bacterium
GGGGTTGCGCTGCGGGCTCGATCAAGACTGGGGCTTTGTGCGCCGGGTGCGGCGGCCGCCCACCGATCCGGTCAACTCACTGTTGTCACTGCTGTACACCTTTTTAATCAACCGCATGGTCGCCGCCGTGCGCCTGGCCGGGCTCGACCCCTATCCCGGCGTTTTGCACCGTCTTGATTATGGTCGCCAGTCTTTGCCCCTGGATCTGGTTGAAGAATTCCGTGCCCCCCTGGCCGACACTGTCGCTCTGGCCTTGCTGAATCTGCGGGTTTTGCAGCGCGAGGATTTTTATGTGCATACCCCGCCCGAATTGCCCCTGCCCAGTCGTCAGCAAGACGAACTTGATGCCGTGGCGCGTGATCAACTGGGGGCCATGAGTGAAACCGAAGATGATGAAGAGCTGTTTGATCTGCCCGATCAACAGCTGGATGCTCCAACCGACGAAGCCCAGGCGCGTCAGGGGAAAAACGCCGTGCGTCTGCATCCGCCCGCCTTTCGCAAGGTCGTCAAAGCCTTCGAGAAAAAGTTGCAAACCGAATTTCATCATCCGGTCGCCGAGCGGCGCATGACCTATGCCGAAGCCTTAGCTTTTCAGGCGCGCCAATATCGGCGGGTGGTCGAAGGCGAACTGGCCGAATACCAGCCATTTTTGTTGCGCTGAAACAGGGGGAGGGGAATGCTGGCGATTGTTGCTTACGACATGACCGATAACCGGCGGCGCTCGCGCATGCACCGCTGCTTGAAAGATTTAGGCCTGAACACGCAGAAATCGGTGTTTGAATGTGAAGTTGACGGTTCAACCCTGGCAGCGCTTGTGGCCCTGGGGCGCGAACTGATTGACCCCGATACCGATTCCTTCCGGATTTATCGCCTGTGTGCCCGCTGTCAGCGCAAGGTTGCGGTTTCGGGGTTGGGCTTAAGGCTGATTCCGCTGGATTTTGAGGTGCTTTAATGAACCTGCTGGTCGCTTACGATATTGCCCACCCGCGCCGTTTGCAGCGCATTGCCAAAGTGATGCAAGACTATGGCCTGCGGGTACAGAAATCGGTTTTTGAAATTGAAATCACACCGGTTAAACTGGCCGAATTGCGGCGTCGTGCTGAAGCGGAAATGGACATGACAGTTGATGGGGTGAAGTATTTCCCTTTGTGTGGTGATTGTGATCATGTGTGGCTGGCACTAGGAGTGGACGGTCAAGGCCAGGTCGAAGATGGCCCCTGGGTGATTATTTGAACGCGCCGACCTGAAGGCTTTTTGCGTGGAATGAGCTAATTGTCTGATTTTTCGGTATTTTTCAGATTCAGCGAAAAGGAGGTTAGCGAAAGTGAAAAAATGTGTGAATGCAGGAAGTTATGCTAGACTCTGGTTCTTTTCCGAGCGGATTTTTACAATGCGGGCTCAGGTCTGCGAAAAGGGAGGGTTAACATGCGGGAAA
>JAACTI010000445.1 GCA_009993495.1 Deltaproteobacteria bacterium
GCAGCACAATATGCAGGTTTTTGTCGCCATCCCCGCAGGGCACCGCACCGCGGATCCAGGTGACATAACTGGTGATTGCCTGACCGGTGGCGTTTTTGGGCAGCAGTTTCAGCACCTTGGCGGCATCTTCAAGGGTTGGAACCAGCTTATCGATTCCGACCAGGGCAACGTGAATTTTGGGCAGGGTGGTAACTAGACGCGCATTCCCCTCATTGGTGACCAGAGCAATACCACCGGTTTCGGCGACCGCCATGTTGGCCCCTGAAATGCCCATGTCGGCGTCGAGATAGCCCTGGCGCAGCTGTTGGCGCGCGACCTCGACCAGATGTTTAATGTCAGCCGGCTCGGTTTGACCGGTTTCTTTGGAGAAAAGATCGGCGACTTCTTCTTTGAACATGTGAATCGCCGGCATCACCATGTGGCTGGGTCGCTGACCACACAGCTGCAAAATCCATTCGCCCAGATCGGTTTCCAGGGGGCGAATCTGCGCGGCGTTAAGGGCCTTGTTGAGATGAGTCTCTTCACTGGCCATGCTTTTGCTTTTGGCCGCGAGTTTAACCCCCTGCGCTTTCGCTAATTCGACAATGTAGCGATTGGCGTCGGCGGCGGTGGCCGCACGGTAAACCGTTGCCCCGGCGGCTTCGGCATTCGCAGTGAATTCCGCCAGGTAACGCTGATGATGAAGGCGCACCTCATCTTTCATGTCACCAATTTCACCCTTTAAGGTGTCAAAATCGTAACCGGTGAAGGCTTTCTCGCGCGAAATCAGATAGGCATCGCCAAACTGGTGCAGAGCCTGCTGTAAACGTGGCGTCACCAACGCCTGATCGATACGATTCTGATAATCTTTTGATCTTTGTTTCATGAGATAACCCTTTCAGCTCGCGGGGTTGTTTTACATTTCGAGCAAATCACTTGACCAGTCATCGAGCAGGAGAATGTCCAGCTGTTTAGGGCCGTGAACGCCGATGGTCAAGACGCGTTCGATATCGGCGGTGCGGCTGGGGCCGGTAATATACGCCAGGTAATTACGGGGATTCTGTTGATGAACCTGCCGCAGAGGCCCGACAGCAGCCAGGCCATCGGCAACAATTTTGCGTTTATCCAGCAAGACAAAGTGTCGTGGGGGCAGGGTGCTGGCCAGGCGCACATCTTCAGCCAGGCTGTCGAGTACCAGGGTTCCGGTATCGGCAATGCCGAAGCAGGCACTAGTAACCCCTGCGGTGGCCTGGGCCGCCGCTTCGCGTTTGACCTCCGGAAGTTTGACGCCTGCAGTTTGTAATTGCTCGGCCAGCTGGTGGCGGATGCAACTCGCCGAAACCGGCAGCAGCAGAGCCTCTCCCGCTTCCTGGGCAATATAGGTGACCGCGTGTGCCAGCTTGTCGCAGGCAATAACTTTGGCTCCGGCGGCCTCAGCGGCAAGACAAAATTGTTGCAGTAAGGGCATAAATCCTCCTAAAGTGGTCTTACCAATTTACCATAATCAGCCTCTTACTTCCTTGTCAAGTCAAAAGCGTGCAAACAAACATTGTTTTCAAGCGAGGGGGATCTGATATTTCTGCAATTTTTTGTACAGTAGGGTGCGATGAATACCCAGCAAGCGGGCGGCGCGAGCCTTGCTGTTGCCCGAAACTTCCAGGGCTTTGCGCAAGGCTTCGCGCTCGGCACCCTTGATGACTTCTTGTAAATTCCAATCAGAGCCGTGGGGCGGGCTTGTTGGGCTGCGGTTGAGGAAAACCGGCAGATCGCAGGCGTCAATTAATTGTCGATCATGGGTAAAAGCGGTGCGTTCGAGCACATTCTGTAATTCACGAATATTGCCGGGCCACAGGTAGCCTTCCAATTGTTTGGCGGCCCCTTCGGTCAGGCAATAGTCCATCCCTGGGCGCTGATTGCTGAGACGTTTCAAAAGATGTTCGGCCAGGGGCACAATGTCTTCACGCCGCTCACGCAGGGGAGGGATATTTAAAGCGACCACGTTGAGGCGGTAGAAAAGATCTTCGCGAAATTGCTTATTTTTAACCATTTCGCCCAGGTCGCGATTGGTAGCGGCGATGATCCGGAAATTGCTGTGAATTGGCTGGTTACCGCCAACTCGGTCGAAGGTTTTGTCTTCCAGAACCCGCAGAAGTTTTGGTTGTAAATCGAGGGGCATCTCGCCAATTTCATCGAGAAAAAGGGTGCCGCCATGGGCCAGTTCGATTTTACCGAGCTTGCCGGCACTGTTGGCGCCGGTAAAGGCGCCGCCCGCATAGCCGAAGAGTTCTGATTCAAACAGCTCTTTAGGAATGGCGGCACAATTCAAATGGATGGAGGGCTGACGCTGGCGGAGGCTGGCTTGATGAATCGCCTGGGCAAAGAGTTCTTTGCCGGTGCCTGATTCACCGCTCAGTAAAACCGGTAGATCGGTGCGGGCGGCACGGCGCGCCTCTTCTTTCAAAGCCAGAATGGACGGGCTGGTGCCGAAAATACTGTCGAAGTTGTAGCGGGTGTCACGCAGGGTCGTCAGTTCTTTTTCATAGAGTTTCAGTTTCGATTCAAGGGTCGTCAAGCGCTCGGCCAGGCGGTTAACATCGCCGATCTCCTTAAACATCACCTGACCAAAGACCGCAACCACCTGGCCATCCTCAAAGATCGGAATGCGTTGCACCACCATGTCGCGCCCGCGATAGGTGAAAATTTCGTTGACTTCGGCCTTGCCCGTGCGCGCGACAATCTGCATCCGGCTGTTTTTTAAAATTTCGGTGACATGACGACCGACGACCTCAGCGGCATCGACACCGAGAAATTCGGCATAGGGTCGGTTAAAATAAAGGATGTAGCCTTGGGCATCGGTAACCAGAGCACCATTTTCAATATGATCAAAGAT
>JAACTI010000191.1:0-286 GCA_009993495.1 Deltaproteobacteria bacterium
GGTCGTCGTCAATGAGTCCGGTGCCTCGATCTACTCAGCCTCGGAGGTTGCCCGCGAGGAATTCCCCGACCTCGACCTGACGGTGCGCGGAGCGATTTCCATCGGACGCCGCCTCATGGATCCCCTCGCTGAGTTGGTGAAGATCGATCCCAAGTCGATCGGCGTCGGCCAATACCAGCACGACGTGGACCAGAACGCCCTCCGGCGCTCGCTGGATGACACGGTCGTCTCGGCGGTGAACAATGTCGGCGTCGAGCTCAATACCGCCTCGAAACACCTGCTCACC
>JAACTI010000191.1:322-7709 GCA_009993495.1 Deltaproteobacteria bacterium
ATCGTCGCCTGGCGCGACGAGCACGGCCCTTTCCCGTCGCGTGTGGCCTTGAGAGAGGTGCCCCGCCTCGGGGCGAAGGCCTTCGTGCAGGCCGCCGGCTTCCTCCGGATTCAGGGCGGAGAGAACCCCCTCGACGCCTCCGCCGTCCACCCCGAAAGCTATGCAATCGTCGATAAGATGGCGGGAGACCTGGATTGCTCCATTGCCGACCTGATGCATGACGAAACCCTCCGGAAGCGGATCGATCCGACCCGGTACGTCACGGACGAGGTCGGTCTGCCAACCCTGAACGACATCCTCGCCGAACTGGCCCGGCCCGGCCGCGACCCGCGTGAACGGTTCGAGGCCTTCCGGTTCGCCGACGGGATCGAGAAGATGGAGGACCTGACGCCCGGAATGAAGCTTTCCGGGATCGTGACGAACCTGACCGCCTTCGGGGCGTTCGTGGACATCGGCGTCCACCAGGACGGCCTCGTCCATTTGAGCCAGATCGCCGACCGGTTCGTGAAGGACCCCGGCGCGGTGCTGAAGGTGCGCCAGATCGTCGAGGTGACCGTCCTCGCCGTGGACCTGGAGCGGAAAAGGATTTCGCTGACGCTGAAGAAGCAGCCGGCGGCAGGCGGAAAACCGGCAAATCCGCCCGAGAAAAAGGAGATCCGGGAGAACAAGCCCGCCGGGGAAGGACCCCGGCCGAAAATCGCACCGGGGAAACCGCCGCAGGAACGGCAGCAGCATGGGCGGCCGCAGCGGGAAAAGCCAGGTCATGGTCGGCCACAGCAAGTGAAGCCGCGCAACGAAAAGGTCCCTTTCAACAACCCCTTCGCCGCAATCTTCGGAAAGAAGTAGAAAAAGGGGAAAGCTGCCCGATGCAGCCGCTTGATGGACTGGCGCGAAGCGCCAAGACAAAAGCGGAGGGCAATCAGCAGAAATCAGACGCGATTGCAACGAGTCGGGTGTGCGACAAATTTATGGCTGAAGCATTTTTTACTCCCCTCTTTAGCAAAGAGGGGGTGGGGGAGATTTGCGGGCGAATAATTGATCCCAAAATGATATGAAGAGCCTTCTTGTAAACAGCGATCTTTCATAAAAGTTTTAAACCCTTCAACCAATTGGCCCATGCTCGTCGTTTGACCCGTTTGAAACTCTATGGCAACGAAATCCTCCACATGGGTACTTAACGGTTTATGTTGAACCATCACGAAATCAAAATTTCCTATACCAGGCAAACCAACCTCAGAAAAAACGAGAACATTGTCGCTTGTTCCAAACCGGGAGAGCGCAATATCATGGAAGACCTTGTTTTTCTCCAGAAACCGCCGGGGGCATAAGGCAATTTCCTGTCCATCCACATGGGCAGTACAGACGCCAAAGGGATAATCGATCAGCCTGCTCTGCTTGTAGCATGGTGATTCATGGAACGGACACCAGTATTTTCTCCTCATCTCTTCGGCTTCCGGCGAGATGTTCCGCAGATAGCACCCGAAAATCTCTGAAGGGTATTTGGCCATTAGTCGCCCCCGATGAATTTTTTCCATAAAAGGCGGATCTTTTCATGATCAAAATCATGGTCCAGTATCCAGCCCAGATATTGCGTACAACCGCGGGAGAAGGACTCACTGTCGTCCATCTTTATTTTTTCAGGCTTTTCCCAATGCCTTGCGTCATCATCATCGCAAGGTTTGAACACCAGAATCGCGTCGTGCTGAAGAGCGCGAAGGCTTCTGATGTGAACGGAAATCGGATTCTCCGAGTGAACGACATAGCCGTTCATCAGCCGAAAGCGCGCACTGGCAAGGGCAATTGTGAGCTGTGACCAGGCAGCTGCACGCCAGTGATGGTAAGTAAAGATCAGCCGGCCGTGCGGCCGGATAAGAACGCGGTGGCATTCCTGCCAGACTTTAGTGAGGATATCGCCAAATTTTGCTTCATTATCATTGGATTCGGCAACAGCGGACAGGAGGGGCTGGTATTGCCAGTTGGCTTGGTCCGGCAGAAACCAACGGAGCCAGCAGCGGAAAAAATGCGACAGGTCGCTGTACTGGACATTATCAAAATAAGGGGGATCGGTGACGACGTAATCAATGGCTTGGTCGGGCAGAGGAAGCACAGAAGAATCATTTTGCCTGGCCATGAAGGATCGTGTTTTTCCTGTAAATTCATTTAGAGTCCCGCATTCCTGACCAACATCCAACTCACCGTCAATAACAACCTTGTCCCACCTCCCTCCCGACCAGCGCCGTTCGACCGGCGCCTGCGCCCATATTCCGGCTTTCAAAATGCGCTTCTCAAATAGATTACACAGCGTACCGGACGTTTTGGCCTTAAAGACAGGATTGTTCTCCAATGCTGTGCAGGGAAAGGAATAGGCGTGATGGGAAAAAACGTGGCGTATGGCCCCTGGTCTTCGCTGATCGCCGCCCTTGTATCCGCACAGCATGGAGTTAAATTCCAAAGATGTGGATACGAGCAGTGCCAGCCATAGCCTATGTTCAGGGGCGGCTTCGTCGATGGACCGTTTTGCCTCAGAGAGATAGAGGAGTTGACGGTGGGAAAACAGTTCAAAAAAATTGGTAACGTTCAAAAGGTTGGTCAAAAAGTAAATTGAAAAAATCACGGTCTCTCTTTAGGGTACGTTTTGGGAAACAAAACCTTGAAGGAGAGACCGTGATGAAACGATGCATTAGTATAACATGTGAATTTGATCTGGCAATAGGAAAAGTAAATTTGAACGAGATTGTTTACAAACTGAAGGACATTAGGGATTCTCTGATGCTTGGGATGCTGAAACAGATTCTCATGTCCTATGATGATTTGATAATGGATCGGTTGACCCAGACAAAGATTTACCCCAGTAAGATGAGGAAGGGACTGGGGCGCCATATACGTAAGGATGACGCCGAGGAACGTTATTGCCGTGGTCGTAAAGTTTACCGGCGGGGGCACCGCAACAGGAAGATCAAGACAGTCTTTGGTTCTCTCGATATGGGAGTGAGAAATGCAGAATGTCTCACCTGTGGTTCCCGTTATGCTCCGTTGTTGAATGCCCTGCAAGTGGCCCCCTATAGTAGAAAAGAAACAAATGTCGAACATGAGGTTACTGAGGCGGTGATTGATACCAACTATCGCCGTCTGATTGAAGGGCGATCGATCGATATTTCGTTGGGCGGCATTCATAATATTGTTGTTGGCAGTGATATTGACAAGACATTTCAGGACTGTATTCCTGCAGCAGATTTATCCGGGATCATGGCAGACGGCACCGGGGTAAAGCAGAACAAAGGATCTAAGGGCGAGTTAAGGACTGTCATTGGGATTTCGCAGCAAGGAAGAGTCGTTCCCCTCGGTTCTTTTGTCAATACCTCCTGGCCGGATATAGAGAACGTTGTCAAGGCGCGGATCGAAGGAACGGCAGATCATCCGATTCCCTTTGTCTATGATGGAGAGCCGGGTTTGGACGATTTTCTTTCTGGCGTGGCTGAGGCGCAACGCTGTACCTGGCACGCTTCCCGGGGATTGTATCATGCCCTCTGGGAAGACGGAGTAAAGAAGAAAGAAAGCCAACCACAGATCGATAAGGTAAAACAATTGGTCGGCATCGAGCTGCCAGCCGGGGATTTTGAGATTCTCAAGGAGGAGGACAAAGAACCCGTAAAAACTCGATATGAAGCGAGCAAGAAAGAAGTCCAGGAGCTGATCAGCACCTTTTATGAAAAAGGATACCCAAAGGGGGCTTCTTACTTGGAAAGCTTGTCAAAGCGGCTCTTTACAAACATTGAACTATGGTTGTCCACAGGGATCATTGCCCCGAAAACAACGTCCCTCCTTGAACGTGTATTCCGTGAGATCGGGCGTCGTCTAAAAAGAATTGCCTGGGGGTGGTCAGATGCAGCAGTGACAAATCTGTCAAAAATGATCCTGATCAAACAATATGCAAAAGACAAATGGGAACAATACTGGAGAGAGAAACTGGGCATCAAAGGTTATTTCAACATTCGGCTCCAAAACGTCGAAGTCAACCTTTGCCCCAACTTTTGAACGTTACCAATAAATTCGTCACCCCTCGGGCTATAAGATCACTTGATTTCGGGCCTTGAGGAACCTTGAAACCATTATTACCGGGAAAAGTCAGTCTGGATGCCTGTGACGCTGCGGCAGCGATGTTCTGAAGATCCCTGACATCAGGCGCCTTGAAGAATTGACCATGATGTTTGCATTTCCCAACCATGACCAGAGGGACATAACGGTCTGCAAAGGGAACATCCAGAAGCTCTAAATTTTTAACGGTTATTCCTCTATTTTTTACCTCATCCTTATCCATCAATGGCCAAGTTCTGTTCTCGCGTGTAACATTCAGGGAAGGATAAAAATCGAGGATGGTTTTCCTGTCTCCGTTTGTTTCCGCTCGCAAGGTGAAGGAATCAAGAAAAATCGCTTCGTCCTTATTGGTCTGTCTTCTGAGGCCATAAAGCAGAAATTGCATGTCGCTTTTTTCGGAACAGTCCGGGCATAATGTTTCAAAATATGGGGATAGTTTCTGCTCCAGTTTTTCAAGAAAGAGATCAAATGCAGCCTGTTTTTCTTGAAGGTTGATCTCGGTTAGCGAAGCGCGGGCCTGCAGAACAGGTATCGGATCCACATCATAGCCGATGACATTGGCGCCAAGCCGGATGGCCTCATGCAGAGTCGTCGCCCCTCCCATCATCGGATCCAGGATAGTCAGGCCTTCAAGGCCTCCCGGAGTATAAAAATGACGTAGCTCGGATTTAGTGGAGAGTTGCTTGAGTATATAACGGAATGTGACACCGGAACGCCTGGCCCACCATTTATGCAGGTATGTATTGGGGCGGAAAAGGTGTTTGTTGTATGATTCGATCTGGGCAAGCTTGTCGGCCTCCTCTTCAGGGAAAAAAGAATCGATAGCCACATCTGCTTGCGGGGAGATGAATTTGCGTTGGACATTGGGGAAATTGAACATTAATTGTGTGCTGCCCATAATTTTTTAGTCGAATAGACATGTTTCCTTCATTCGTATCACAATAGCTGAAGAAATACTAACATTGATTACGACTTGAAGAATCCTTCATCATCACTGAGGTTTGCAACTTGTGACTTAGGAGGAAGCTATTCTGAAAAATAATACGGACATTTTCCGTGGAACTCCTCCGTCAGTAATGGTACCTCGCCTGCAGGAAATCGATGCGGTCGTCGCAGACCAGATAGACGATGCGGTGCTCCTGGGTCAGGCGGCGGGACCAGACGCCGGGGGCAAGGTATTTCAGAGGTTCCGGCTTGCCGATTCCGGTAAAGGGGTCGCGCAGAACCGCTGCCACTTTTCCCTCACCCGGTCAAGCCCTATTTATCCGGTTGATCCGTTGTTTCCCGATTTGAAGCCGGATTGTCGCTGTTTAATTTTTCCCATCGGTACCAGAATGTCTTATAGCTCATGCCGAGAAGTTTTGCCGCCTTGGCCATGACGCCATTGGCCCGTTTCATCGCCTTTTCCATAAGATCCTTTTCCAGCTCCTCGAAATTTATCCCGCCGTCCGGGAGATCAAAATCGAATGCGACGACCGTCTCCGCAGTCCGGAGTTCGCTTTTTATATCCCTTAAGGCGATGGTTTCAGAATCGCTCATGATGACCGCCCGTTCGATAACCGATTCCAACTGCCGGATGTTGCCCGGCCAGGTATATTCAACGAGGGCCTTGATCGCGGTAGGGTCGATGCCTTTGATCCTTTTTCCGAATTCGCGGTTGTATCGGTTCAGGAAAAATCCCGACAGTTCCGGGATATCGCTTTTCCGGTCCCGCAGCGAGGGGAGGTCGATGGTGACAACCTTGAGCCGGTAGTACAGTTCTTCCCGAAAATTACCCTTGGCCAGCTCCTTTTCGATATCCTTGTTGGTGGCGGTTATGATTCTGACATCGACCTTGATCGGGTCTTTCCCGCCGAGCCTTCTGATCTCTTTATCCTGGAGAACTCGCAAAAGCTTCGACTGCATCATGAGCGGCAGATCGCCGATCTCGTCGAGAAATAGGGCGCCGTGGTTTGTGGCCTCGAACAGTCCTATTTTGCGCGACAGTGCGCCCGTGAAGGCCCCGGGTTCATAGCCGAAGAGTTCGCTTTCAAAGAGATTTTCAGGTATGGCGGCGCAGTTCAGGGCGGTAAAGGGTCTGGACCGCCTGGGACTGTTGTAGTGAATGGCCCTGGCAACCAGTTCCTTGCCCGTGCCGCTTTCGCCCCTTATCAGGACCGTTGCGGAACTTTGCGAGACCTTCTTCATGATATTCACGGCTTCCTGCATCTGGCCGGACTTGCCGATGATCCCTTCGATCCGGAACCGGTCATACAGTTCCCTCTGGAGCTGGACATTTTCTTTGAGAAGTTCCGTGCGCTCAACGGCCCTCCTCACCGTCATCAACAGGGAATCCTTGTTCAGCGGTTTGGTCAGATAGTCAAAGGCGCCCTTTTTCATCGCTTCCACAGCGGAGGATATGGTTCCGTGGGCAGTGACGATAATCATGGTCGGGGAAGGGGAAAGAGAGTCTTTCTGAACGGCGTCCAGCAATTCGATGCCGTCCATTCCCTCCATCTTGAGGTCCGTAAGCATGACGTCGGGATTGTATTTCTTGACGGTTTTCAAGGCCTCTTCGCCGGACGCGGCCGTATAGGTCTCATATCCCTCATCATCGAGGATCGTCTTTACGATGTCCCGCTGAAGCCGTTCATCGTCCACAACCAGGATAACCGCCATTTATTTCCCCTTATCGAAAGGCAAAGATATTGTGACGGCGCTCCCCTTGCCTTCAATGCTCTTGAATTCTATTCGGCCCTTATGTTCTTCCACAACCCTTTTTGTGAGCGAAAGACCGATCCCGATCCCATCCTGTTTCGTGGTAAAAAACGGGTCGAAGATCTTCGCAATCTTCTCAGATGAAATACCCACCCCGGTATCTTCAATGACGATGCTTAGCTTGTCGTCCATCCTGCCCGTTCGGATCGTGACCTTGCCGCCATCAGGCATCGCGTGGAAGGCGTTGAGGATGATATTGTAAAGACAGGTTTTTATAAATCCGGGGTCCAGATCAATCTCCGGCAGTGCGCCTAATTCCGTGATGATAGAGATCTTATCCTTTTCCGCCTTGGCCTTGACAAGCTCGAGAACGTCCTCGATGAGCTTCACCATATCCGTCTTCTGAAGATTAAGCTCCAGGGGTCGGCTGAACTCCAGGAAACTTTCGGCAAATCTGCTCACGCGCTGGATCTCACTTTTTATGTTGCGAATCAGGGAATCGAATGGCTCTTTCCCGCCTTCTTCTTGGGGTTCATATTTTTTCTGGATATGGTCAATGGAAAGGCTGATAAAATTGAGCGGGTTTCGGATCTCA
>JAACTI010000443.1 GCA_009993495.1 Deltaproteobacteria bacterium
ATCCGAACTATCCAAGGCCAATGGACTAAAATCCTGCTCATGGCCACCGAGTTGCCTCTCGCCGCTTAGCACTTCTGGCTGTTATAGAAACCTACATCCTTCCGCGCCACCTTTCTGCCCTTATCTCGTCCCCATCACCTTCCTAAGCTCCTAAACCCTCTGCAAAAATCCCTGCCTACGGCGGGGGCGATACCACTTTCCCCTGCCATTCGATCTCCACCCCTTAACTCTCATTTTTTCATGTAATTTTCCTTGCATATCAGAATTTATGGGTTAGTTCAGGTTCAGGAAGTTTACCGAGAGTATGATAGAGCACGATTTCCAGCACATGAAAGGATTTGAAGCCATAAGATCGTCTGGTTACCACACGAACTTTATTGTTCAGGCCTTCAACGGCAGCACTGGAAAAGGCCTTTTTGAAGGTAAACCAATTCATGATCAGCGGCTCGTGCGCCCGCAAAGTTTTAGCAAATTTGCGAAGCGGTGGCAAACGGCTGCGCAAGGCGCGGGTAATCCAAGTGTCGAGAAAAACTTTGGCATAACGCGGATGATTATAGGTCCAGAAATGAGCAAAAGCATCTTTCAATGCCCACGCCCGGGCGGTTTTCAAGGTGGAATGAATCACACGATTCAAAAGTTCGCGAGCATGGCCGCGCACTTTGGCATACGGTTTAAGCAACAACCAGCGGGTATTTTTAAGCCGTTCCTTGCGTCTTGGTCCAGTCAAAGCATAGTTTTCAGAACGGCGCACCTTGTCAACGGCCTGATTCAACAAGGCCGTAATATGAAACCGATCCAGGATATGAACAGCCTGACTCAGATGTTTACGCGCCACAGCCAAATAAGGCCGCCACATATCGCTGACAACAACCCGGACACTGGCGAGGTTTTCCATGCCCAACGTTTTCAATCCACCCAGCAGGGCGCGTGCGCTCCGGCGCTTTCCAATCCACAAAAGCCGCTTGTAATGTTCATCAACCTGATAAATCACGGTCGCAAAATTATCCGCCTTTTTGCCTTTGTGAATATGCAATTCGTCAATGCCAACGGCCGTAATGCCGGTCAATTCACGCCGGGCCAATCCCCATTCAACGATCCAAGTCACCGAGCGATAGACCGCATCCCAACTGACACCGAACACTGTGGCGACTTCGCGCCAGCTCAACCGCCGTGCCCATTGGCACAGAAAAATCATCATTGCTTTGGTATATGGCCGCTTGCCTTCATTCCAAGGCATGGTTTCCACCGTTATCCCGCATGTGGGACAGTCAACTCTCCTGGGCGCGTAGAACATCCTGACGGGAATATTCCAGAGCGGCACATGCAGCCAATCGCGCATGGGCAAATGATCGTAGACCGGAGCCGGTTGCCCGCATTGCGAACAATAAGGCTTGCGCTGTTTATGTTCACGAATCATTACTTGCAACTCCATCTTTTGTATCCCAAATGCTTTCGTTATTTTCTTCAGTTCCGCGGATTCATAAATAAATCCGTTAAAATGTTGCGTTTCATTCAGCAAAGTCTTAAGTTTTACATTCATGGCTGGCCTTATTTAGGGTTGTGGACCCAATGTCTATATACATTGGATTCCCTAATAGACCAGCCATTTTCCTTTCATCCTTCAGGAGTTATTAATCAGGCTGCGAGGAGAGCCGCAAGGAACTCCCCGCAGCAGCCTGTTAAGAACTCCACTGAAAAATATTTTGTTATTGCTTTTCAGCCTTTAACCGTTAACGTTCGTTGTATTAACCCATAAATAGTGCTATGGAGCCGTAGAAATGACAAACCGCCGGCAGAAAAAGGACTTTGTTGATTTTATTCAGTCCTTGTTATTGGGCCGGTATGCGCAATGTGAAAAGGTTCACTTGGTGCTGGACAATCTCAACACCCATTTCTACAAAATCTTTGTTGAGGTATTGGGGCAGGCGCAAGCCGACCAACTGTTGAAGCGAGTAATGTTTCATTACACGCCCAAACATGCCAGCTGGCTCAACATGGCTGAAATTGAAATCGGGATAATGGACAAACAGTGCACTGGACGCCGTATCGGTAAGGCAACCTTTCTGGAATCCGAATTAAAAGCATGGGAAAATAGAAGAAATGGGGAAGATCGTGGCATTGAATGGAAATTCACCAAGCAGGATGCCGACAGGAAACTATCCCGCCATTATGTTGCAGAATAATGTTGTTGCTGTACTAGAGACGCCGCGAGCTAATCTGTCGGCATTCATGCATAAACTCCAGACGGCATATACGGTCTATTATAACCTCCGGCACAGGAGGGCAGGTCACCTGATGCAGGGACGTTTTGGGGCCAAGGTGTGAACGCCGCTTTGGAATGACTCTTCTTCAGCCGATCTGAAAGATCCCTTTTTTTTCTTCCCCCTTGATCCAAACGGATCATTT
>JAACTI010000446.1 GCA_009993495.1 Deltaproteobacteria bacterium
AAAACTGATCAATATCCGGACGTTCTTCGCGATCGACCTTGATGGCGACAAAATCGCGATTCAACAGCTGCGCCACCTGGTCATCGACAAAACTTTCCTGCTCCATCACATGACACCAGTGACAAGTCGCATAACCGATGGACAAAAAAATCAGACGCTGCTCCCTCTGGGCGCGGGCGAAAGCCTCATCGCCCCAGGGATACCAGTCAACCGGATTCGCGGCATGCTGCAACAGGTAAGGACTCAGCTCATCTTTCAGCCGGTTGGTTGCGGGCGGCGATACTCGTGTCGTATTTTCGGCCATAAATGCTCCTGTTTTATGATGTGTCATTCTAACCTGGGTTGCGCTTGATAAAACAGGGGGAGGCTGAATCTGGTGGGGAATGGATCTCACATCTCACACCTCACATTTTTACGCAGCGCCACATCAAGATTTTCATCCGTCTTCATGGTATAAGAGGGTGAATTGACCAAGGGAGGCAGAGGATGCACGAGAAAAACAAACTCAGCGAAATAGAAATTCGTGAAATGACCATCGACGATCTGGGGAAGGTTTTTCATCTGGGGGAAGAGCTGTTTACCTCGGAATTTTCTTCCAGTATGTACCGCACCTGGGACGAATACGAAATCACCACCCTGTTCAACTCTGACACCGAGCTCTGCCTGGTGGCTGAGCTTGAAGGGGAACTGGTGGGTTTTGCCCTGGGGACAACCGTTGAGAAGAACCATTCTTCGTGGAAATATGGTTATCTGGTGTGGATCGGCGTGCGGCCGGGCTTGCAAAAAGGCGGCGCCGGGCATTTTCTGTTTAAGGAAATCCGCAGCCGCATGGTTTCGCAGGGCGTGCGGATGATTGTTATTGATACCGATGCCGACAACGAGGCCGGAATTCGTTTTTTTGAAAAACAGGGCTTCGGCAATACCCAGAAGCATGTTTACATGACGCTCAACCTGTCAAAACCACAGGGCAAGCGCAGAAAGAACAAAAAATGACGGAACGCCTGGAAAAGGTCTGGAGCAAGGTTGACCCACAGCGGCTACGCCAAACCCTGATGGAAATGATCGACATCTATTCCCCTTCGGGCAAGGAAGAAGATATTCAACTCTACCTTGAACAACTTCTGCGCGACGCCGGCCTTGAGGTTCAGCGCCAGGAGGTTGAAGAGGATCGTTTTAACCTGGTGGCGACCATGGGGTCAGCCCCCCCGGCCCTTTATCTGGTCGGGCATGTGGATACCGTAACCGCCTGGGATCTTGACGACTACGGCGCGGTTGAAGAATGGGGCGTGGTGCGCGGCCTGGGCAGTGCCGACATGAAGGGCGGCTGCGCCGCCATGGTCGAAGCCTGGCTGGCATTGGCAAGCCTGCCCGCAGCGGAACAGCCGTCCCTGGGCCTGTTGCTGGTGGTGGGTGAAGAAGAAAATGGCGACGGCAGCGCCCGTTTTCTGGAAAGCTGCCAGCCCGACTGGGTGGTGATTGGCGAGCCGACATCCATGCTGCCATCCTTCAGCCATTTTGGCTACATGGAACTGTCCTTATCGACGCGC
>JAACTI010000447.1 GCA_009993495.1 Deltaproteobacteria bacterium
ACATAGGGCAGGTTCTCAACATTTTTCCAGGGGAGAACCGCCTTGCCAAACCAGATCTGCTCCAAAATATTGATGGGCAGCCAGCCAGCCGCGGTCAAAGGCGGTACAGTTAAAACCTGATCTTGCTGAAGGTGTGTCAAAGCCAGGTAGCGGCGTCCGTTCAAAAGAGGCAGGTAAAGTGTCAGCACCGCAGGAACGTTAAAATTACGCAGTTGTTCAAAACTCCCCTGAAATTGAATCGTTTCAAGCGCCCTCGTCTGAATCGCGGCTGCCATAGGATTGTACGGGGACGCATCATAGGTCTCAAGAATTGGTTGCCCCCAGAGGGGCAAAACGGCATTGGCCGCGAGCAAGGCGGAATCTTTTTCCGAGTATGTCGATATTTTTTCAATCACTCCCTGCAACAACTGGGGGTCGGGTTCAGCTGTTTTCGCCTTTGCCGGTTGATGATTTTCACTTTGCGCAGAAGGTTCCATGGGCACAGCAACACCCAAAGTTGAGGAACTAGCCGCCTGGATTGCGGCTCCGTTGATTTGCACAAAATACAACCCCATATACACCAGCGCACCCCCAAGAAGAGCGATGAAAAGCACAAGCAACCCATTTAAAAAATGTTTATGGCGGTTTTTTTTGCCGCCATCCAGCTCAATTTGTGCCTGGTGAATTGTCTGATGATCGATCACGTTTTTGTCATTGGCATAAGCCACCAGTAAGGCCCGGTCGCAGAGGATATTGATCAAACGCGGCAAGCCCCTGGTTGAGCGATACACCAAATTCAGTGCCTTGGGGGTCAGTAGATTGGTATCGGCATAACCGGCAATCTTCAAACGATGCTTAATATAAGCGGCAGTATCTTTTTCATCCATGGTTTCGAGACGATAATTCACCACCAGACGTTGCTTTAACTGACGCAATTCGCGCCGCCCCAGCACCTCTTCCAACTCGGGTTGACCAACGATCACCAGTTGCAAGAGTTTATCGGTTTCAGTTTCAAGATTCGAGAGCAGGCGCAGCTGTTCCAGAACTCTGGGGGCCAGATTCTGCGCTTCGTCAATCACCAGCACCACCGTTTTGCCCGCCTGGCGCTCCCTAAGTAGAAAGCAATTGAGGGAATCATGCAAACGCGACAGGTTGCTTTCCTGGGGCGGACAGGCAATGCCGAATTCGCGGTGAATCGTATGGAGCAATTCCAACTCTGATAAACAGGGATTAAAAATCAAGGCTACCTGGTATTCCGACCTCTCCAACTGACGCAGCAGGGTGCGAAGAACCGTGGTTTTGCCGGTACCAACTTCACCGATCAGGGAAAGAAATCCCACCCTTTGCTGAATACCATAAAGCAGGTGCGCAAAGGCTTCTTTGTGGTTTTTGCTCAGGAAAACAAAACGGGGATCAGGGGTAATATGAAAGGGTTTTTCCTGTAAGCCAAAAGTTTTCAGATACATGCGTATCAATCCTGTCAGCATTGAAGAA
>JAACTI010000192.1 GCA_009993495.1 Deltaproteobacteria bacterium
GGCTTCAAGTTGATTGCGCGGAACGGCCCCCACGAGTTGATCGACGACCTTGCCATCTTTGAACAGCACCAAGGTTGGAATACCGCGAACCCCGTACTGCCCTGGGGTTGCCTGGTTTTCGTCGACATTGACCTTGCCGATTTTTATCCGTCCGGCATAAGACTCAGCTAGCTCCTCGACGATCGGGGCAATGGCTTTGCAGGGGGCACACCAGGTTGCCCAGAAGTCAACCAGCACTGGCGCGGAGGATTTCAGTACCTCGGCTTCAAAATTATCATCGGTAAACGTACACACCTTGTCTCCGGCCATTGATTCTGTCTCCTTTGGTTAGCAGTTAAATTGAGTGTGCTTGATACTATAAAAGTCCTGCACTAAAAATCAAGGGGGCGCAGAAAAACACCGGTTCCTTGCCTGCTTTGGTTGACAGAGTGCAGACCTCTCCCTATCATTGGCCGCAATCTGCAATCAAGAAGGATTTTTCCATGTCGGATCGCCTTGCAACGCGCTGCTATCAGCGGTCATCACTGGTGGCGGAATTTCATGAAAAACAGCAGGATGTCCTGATGCGTGTCGGTCGGCGCATGACCGATAATTTTACGCAAGGAGGTCGTCTGATCTGTGCAGGGCAGGGGCTTTTTCAGACGGTGGCGCAACATATGGCCACCTGCTTTGCCTATCAGCTTGATTTTGAGCGTCCGCTGCTCCCTGCCATTGCTCTGGGCAACCCACTGATGGTATCGGCCCTGCTGGCAGCACGCCAAACTCATGAGTGCCTGGCGCGCGAATACCGGCTTTATCGCGGGGAGGATCATCTGCTGGTTATTTTTTGCACCGCTCAGCCATCAGCTGAAATCAAGCAGTTGGCGGAGCAGATTGAAGACCGTGAAAATCTGGTGATTATCGGCCCTGAGGGTGCGAATAAACTTTTGTCGAATACGGCGGGAATCCAGCAGATTCTGGTACCGGGGGACTCTTTTGCCGCTCTGATTGAATTATCGATGCTGGCCACGCACCTGCTGTGCGAACTTGTTGAAGGAGAGCTGTTTGGCGTCTGATTTGCCATCCACTCAAGAATCAAACCCGGGGTTGCGGCCAGGCTATCCGATTGAACTGAAACTTGAGCAGCAGCTAGTGGTTTTTATCGGCGGCGGTAGGGTTGCCCGGCGCAAGTTGGGAGCTCTGTATGCCAGCGGTGCGCAGATTAAAGTTATTGACCCGGCTAAAGATCTGAATCTTTCCCCTCATCGCCAGTTAACCTGGATTGAGCGTGCCTATCAACCTGGCGATCTCGATGGTGCACGCCTGGTGTTTGCCGCGACCAATGATACCGCGCTCAACACTCAGGTTGCCGCCGATTGTGCCCGGCGTGGTATTTTGTGCTCGCGGGTGGATGCGGGTCTGTCCTCGGTTTTCACCCTCCCGGCACACCTCTATCGTGCCCCTCTGCACCTCAGTGTTTCCAGCAGTGGGCAATGTCCCGCCATTGCGGCCTTGCTGCGCGACCACCTGGCGACCCAGCTGTCGCCCGCCTGGCAGACCCTGGCGCAGTTGGCGGCGGTTATCCGCCAAAAGGTGTTGACTGAAAAGCTGAATATTTCTTACAATCAGCAGGTTTTTTTGCGTATGCTCAATGCTGAGGTGCTCAAGCATATTGAGCAGGCCGATACTGCTGCCCTGAACCATCTGCTGTTCGAAAACTTTGGTTCGGGGTTTTCCTTGTCCGAATTAAAGTTTTCTCTTCCCGAAGGATCGACATGAGCGCTCATATTGTTCTTTTCAAAATCGTCATGCTCTGCTACCTGACGGCGTCTATCCTTTATCTGGTCGCCGTGGTGAGCCGTCGGGTAAAATCGGGTATCCTGGCTCGATGGGTTCTTTTGGGCGGCGCGATTGTTCATTTGATGTCACTGGTTGCGCGCTTCGTGCAACTCGGGCACACGCCGGTGACCACCTTGAATGAATCCCTGTCCTTTTTTTCCTGGTGTCTGGTGTTGATTTTTTTGATTTTTGATCTGCGTTATCGCCTTGCTGTTTTAGGAGCGTTTTCCAGTGTGTTGGCTTTGATGACCATGCTGGGCAGTGGTTTTGCCCCTAAGGCGGTTGAACCACTGAACCCGGCGCTTAATTCCTGGTGGTTTCCGCTGCACGTTACCCTGGCTTTTCTTGGCAATGCCGCCTTCGCCATGGCCTTTGCGGCCGGGGTTATGTATCTGCTGCAAGATCGCATGCTCAAAAGTAAACGCTTTTCGCCCCTATACTACCGCTTGCCGTCTCTCGACACTCTCGACAATATTAATTATCGCGCCCTGTCCTTTGGTTTTCCCTTGATGACCCTCGGCATTATCAGTGGCGCCGCCTGGGCCGAATCGGTCTGGGGTACCTACTGGAGTTGGGATCCCAAAGAAACCTGGGCACTCTTGACCTGGTTTGTTTATGCGGCCCTGCTCCATGGCCGCCTGAGCATTGGCTGGCGTGGCCGCCGTGCCGCCCTGTTTGCAATTATCGGTTTCGCCTGTTTAGTCTTTACCTTCTTGGGCGTGAACCTGCTCCTTGGTGGTCAACACACTTTTGATGCTCTGCTGGGGACACCCTGATGCTCTGCATCCTACGGATATTAATTCCATGAAAATGCTGGTCTTGGGGCTCAGTCATAAAACGGCCCCGGTAGAAATTCGTGAAAAAGTTGCCTTTTCGCCCACGGCGATGGCTGAACCCTTAAGGCAGATGCTGGCGCTGGATGCGGTGAACGAAGGAATTATTGTTTCGACCTGCAATCGGGTGGAGCTTTATGCCGTCAGCCGTGAACCAGACCGGGCGCTTTTGCAACTTAAGCATTTTCTCGCCGAATATCACGCTGTGCTTTATGAACACCTGGAGGAACATCTCTACAATTATGTTGGTGAAGACGCTATTCGCCACGTTTTGCGCGTTGCCGCCAGTCTTGATTCCATGGTGATTGGCGAACCGCAGATTCTGGGCCAGATCAAGACCGCCTACGGGTACGCCAGTGAATTTAAAACCGCCGGGCTTATTCTGAATCGCTTTATGCACAAAGCTTTTTCCGTGGCCAAGCGGGTGCGAACCGAAACGGCCATTGCCAGCAACGCCGTGTCGGTTTCCTTTGCTGCGGTTGAACTGGCGCGTAAAATTTTTGATCATCTGGAAGATAAAACCGTCATGCTCATCGGAGCCGGCGAAATGTGCGAGCTGGCGGCCAAGCACTTTATCAACTGCGGCGTCGCCGAAGTGATGGTGACCAATCGTACCTTTGCCCGCGCCGAAAAATTGGCCGCCGAATTTCATGGGCGGGCCGTTGCTTTCGAAAATTTTCGTGACCAACTGCATCGGGTCGATATTGTCCTTTCTTCCACCGGGGCTCCCGATTACGTGCTTGAAGCAAGCAAGTTGGCTGAAGTGATCAAGTTACGCCGCAACAAGCCCATGTTTCTGATTGACATTGCTGTGCCGCGCGACATTGAGCCCAAGGCCAACAAGATCGACAATATCTATCTTTACGATGTTGATGATTTGCAGGGTGTGGTTCAGTCAAACCTGAAAGAACGCCACAAAGAAGCCGCCAAGGCCGAAGCAATTATTGATGTTGAGATTGCCCAGTTTTATCGCTGGCTCTCAACCCTGGAAGTTAAACCGACCATTGTTGCTTTGCGCAATAAGCTTGAAGACTTGCGCCAGGCTGAAGTTCAGAAAACCCTCTCCAGCCTCGGTGCCGATGACAAAACAACCAAAGCGATAGAAAACCTGACTCGCGCTCTGGTGAACAAAATTCTTCACCAACCGACATCCCTTCTCAAAGATGCCCAGAATCTTCCTGACGGTGAAGTTTATATCGATGCTGTTCGCATGCTTTTTGCCCTGCCCGCACCTGCGGCAGACGAGGAAGACGAACAGGCCTGATCTCTGCGCAGTGCATTTCGCCGTTGCAATCGGCACCAAAATTATAAGGAGCATTTCCCATGGCAAAAAAAACTCTCCGCATCGGCACCCGCGCCAGCGCCCTGGCTTTATGGCAGGCCAATTGGGTCAAAGCCGAGCTTGAACAGCGCTATCCCGAGCTGAAGGTCACTCTGACCAAAATTAAAACCCAGGGCGACAAAATTCTCGACGTGCCCCTGGCGATGGTAGGTGGCAAGGGACTGTTCGTTAAAGAAATTCAGGAAGCCATGCTGCGCAACGAAATTGATATTGCCGTCCACTCCATGAAAGACGTACCGACCTTCTTTCCCGAAGGCACTGGTTTGCGTTGTATTACCCAGCGCGAAGATCCGCGTGATATTGCCGTGCTGAAAGAGGGCATCAGCTCTTTCAACGCGATTCCCCAGGGCGGGCGTATCGGCACCAGTTCCCTGCGGCGCAAGGCCCAGCTGCTGAATTTGCGTCCCGATTTGCAGATGTTTGATATCCGCGGTAATGTGCAAACCCGCATTGGTAAATTGCAGGAAGACAACCTTGATGCAGTTATCCTGGCCGCCGCCGGTATGCATCGACTCGGATTTACCGCCCAAATTGGTGAATATTTTGATCCCAAAGTCTGCCTGCCCGCCATTGGTCAGGGGGCTCTCGGCCTCGAAAGCCGTCTGGCCGACGATGAAACCAATGCTCTCATCGATTTTTTCAATCATCCCCCTACCGCTGCCGCCGTAATTGCCGAGCGGGCGGTGCTGGCGACTCTCGAAGGTGGCTGTCAGGTGCCGATTGCGGCTTTTGGCGTGGTTGAAGGGGAGCAGCTGGATTTGACCGCCCTGGTGTCGAGTGTCGACGGCCAACAGATGATCAAAAAATTCACCTGCACGACGGTTGCCGCGGCCAAAGACAGCGGTGTTGCTCTGGCGAAACAGTTACTCGCCGAGGGTGCGGGAGCGATTCTCAATGAAGTCTATGGCTGTAAAACTTTTGACGAAAACGACCCGATTTGAGCATCGGCAAGGTTAGTTTAATTGGCGCAGGCCCCGGCGAACCGGGGCTCTTGACCCTTAAAGGGCGCGATTGTCTGGCGCAGGCCGATGTGATTGTTTACGATTATCTGGCCAACCCGGTTTTGCTCGGCCATGGGCGGAGCGATGCTGAGCAAATCTACGTCGGCAAAAATCGTGGTTGCCACAGCCTGCCCCAGGATGACATTAATCAACTGCTCGCCGCTAAAGCCCGCGCCGGTTTGCGGGTTGCGCGTCTTAAGGGGGGCGACCCTTATGTCTTCGGGCGCGGCGGAGAAGAAGCGGCTTTCCTGCATGAGCAGGGTATTCCCTTTGAGGTCGTGCCTGGTGTCACCGCCGGGTTCGCTGCGGCCGCCTACGCCGGCATTCCCCTGACACACCGCGATGTGACCACCAGCCTGGCTTTACTTACCGGTCACGAACGCCCCGAGCGCAAGCTGTCGAGTCTCGACTGGCAAACCTTGGCCACCGGCATTGGCACGCTGATTTTTTACATGGGTATGACCAACCTGGAAACCATCTGTGCCCAACTCATGGCCCATGGCCGCCCGGCGACAACTCCCGTGGCGGTTATTCAGTGGGCGACCTTACCCCGGCAGAAAACCCTGACTGCGCCCCTGGCGGAGATTGCCGCGCGCGTGGTGGCGGCGGGCATCGAGCCGCCGGCCGTCATCATTATTGGCGAGGTGGTTGGCTACCGTGAGGAGTTGCGCTGGTATGATAATCTGCCCCTGTTTGGCAAGCGTTTTCTCATCACGCGTCCGCGGGAACAGGCTCAGTATTTTGTTGACCTTTTACAGGGCCAGGGTGCCGAAACTATCTGTATTCCCACCATCGAAATTGCCCCACCTGAAAGTTGGCAAGATCTCGATCAGGCTCTGGAAGAGTTGAACCGCTATCAGGGTGTGATTTTGACTTCGGCCAACGGGGTGTCGGCCTTTTTTGAGCGGATGCGGACGAAAAATCTTGATCTGCGTGCACTGGCCGGGGTCGAAATTATTGCCGTTGGTCCAAAAACAGCCCAGTCTATCGCCGCTTACGGGCTCAAGCCCGATCTGATTCCAGCTGACTATCGTGCCGAAGGCGTACTGACGGCGCTGCTCGCCCGCGGGGTTGAGGGGCAGCGGTTTCTCTACCCGCGTACCGAAATTGCCCGCGATGTGTTGCGCGTCAGTTTAACCGCTGCCGGTGCCCAGGTTGATGCGCCGGTGGTTTATCGCACCATTGCCCCACAGAACAAAACCGACATGATTCGTCACCTGCTGGCGGAAAAGGAACTGGACGCCATCTGCTTCAGTTCTTCATCGACCTTTGAGAATTTCTCTGCCATGCTCGGCGCTGAACTGAAACATTTGCAGGGGCGGGCGGCTTTTTTCTCCATTGGCCCCCTGACCTCGAAAACTATCCGTCAGCATGGCTTCAAGGTCGCCCTCGAACCCCAGAGCTCGACTCTTGACGATCTGGTCGCGGCAATGGTTGACTATTACACAACATCCTGACTTAAGAAGGAGTCCGCTATGTATTTTTCTGCTTATCGCCCACGTCGTTTACGGCGTAATGCCAGCCTGCGCAGCATGGTGCGCGAAACCCATCTGCGGGTCGAAGATTTCATCTACCCCATGTTTTCGGCTTTTGGGGAAAATATTAAACATGAAATTTCCTCCATGCCCGGTATCTATCAGCAATCGATTGAACACATTGTTGCCGAAGCCAAAGAGGTTCATGCCCTGGGAATTCCGGCGGTGATTCTTTTCGGTATTCCCGAAACCAAAGACGCCCTCGGGAGTGACGCCTACTGCGAACAGGGGATTATTCAGAACACCATCCGCGCGATTAAGGCCGAAGTTCCTGATCTGATGGTGATTACCGATGTTTGTCTGTGCGAATATACCGATCATGGTCATTGCGGTGTCATCAAAGACGGTGATGTCGACAACGATGAAACCCTCAAGTTGCTGGCGGCCGAGGCCCTCAGCCATGCCCAGGCCGGTGCCGATATGGTGGCTCCTTCCGATATGATGGATGGTCGGGTAGAAGCGATTCGCGCTATTCTCGATGATAATGGTTTTGAACAGATTCCCATCATGAGTTACGCGGTTAAATACGCCAGTGCTTATTACGGCCCTTTCCGCGAAGCCGCCGAGAGCACGCCCCAGTTCGGCGATCGCCGTTCCTACCAGATGGATCCGGCCAATCGTCGCGAAGCCCTGCGTGAAGCCCTGCTCGACGTGCAGGAGGCTGCCGATTTTCTTATGGTCAAACCGGCCCTGGCTTATCTCGACATTATTCGTGATTTGCGTGATAACTTTGACCTGCCCCTGGTCTGCTACAACGTGTCCGGCGAATACAGCATGATCAAGGCGGCTGCCGCCAAGGGCTGGATTGATGGCGAGCGGGTGATGATGGAGACTCTGCTGGGTATGAAGCGTGCGGGCGCCGACCTGATAATCACCTACCACGCCAAAGAGGCAGCCAGGTTATTGCGTGGATGAATATTTTGGTTTGCAGCGCTAAGAGCCGACGCTTGATTGCCTTAGTGTTATCTGCTAGGCTTTTTCCATGCTCAGACAACTCCGCTTAGACATTCCGGATCTGCTGCACCATGTTATGGTGCGTGGCATTGAGCGCCGGGTGATTTTTACGGACAACACCGACTACACCGACTTTGTCGAGCGTCTGCGGAAACTGTTGCCGGTTGGTCGATAAGCTGTTAAAGCAATAAAGCAACAACGTCCCTGAGGACGTTTGATCGGAATCCGCACTCAACTAATCTTCTTGACAAATTCCTCTATTGTCACCTGTATATCACGGCAAATCTGACGCAACAGGATGGGCGATATATCTTTTCCGGGATGGACGGGCACCGTTGTCCGCCGTCCATCGGCATGGCGGAATTGTTTGTGTGAACCGCGCTGACGAACTTCTTCAAATCCGTATTTGACAAGCCTGCGGATGACATCACTGGCGCTGAGAACAGGGATCGTTCCCATCTCAGGCAACCACAACCGTCTGGGTTCCGACAAATTCGCTGTCAAGACGAGGTTCGCCGTCCTCCAGGAGCATCGTTATCACTTCCCGAAGATTCTCATGTAGAGCATCCAATGATTCGGCCTGGGTATGGGCTCCAGCAAAGCCGGGGATAAAGCCAACATAGAAACCGGTATCTGTACACCGTTCAATAACAGCCGTGTAGATCATACGATTTTATCCTTTCCAGATGGCAATAACAGGCATTGTAGCACACCGGTCGACCATCAGCCACTGAGTCTGAGTCAAACAAAAAAACCTCAAGACGTGGGACGACTCCTGAAATGGATGTCCAATTAAGGCCAGTCATACCTGCGAAAGCGGGTATCCAGAGTGCTTGTCTGAAGAAAGCATCGGATTTCCGTCGTAAGCGTCAACCCTAGCCATCTTGTAGCACCGACCGCCGCCAGCTAAGCTCACCTCCATGGCATTTCACCAAGGAGGTTGACCCATGCC
>JAACTI010000193.1 GCA_009993495.1 Deltaproteobacteria bacterium
CGCTGTTGGGGGTTTTTCAGGTGTGGCGACTGGATGTCGGTAACTACAAGCAACAACTGGCCAATAAATTGGAAAGGACTCTGGGCCAACCGGTACGACTGGGAGATATTTCCCTCGGCTACCACCATGGTTTGACCCTGCATTTAAATAACCTGCAAATTGGCAGCGGTGAAGATTTTCGCCTTGATGTTCCGCGGGCAAGTGCCCTGATCGACCTGGTTGCACTCTTTGATCGCCGCCTGAGCATTAAACAGCTGGTGCTTGACTATCCCACCCTGAAACTGACCTCCAGAACCCTGGAGGTCACAACGAAAAATCCCGAGCTGGAGCGCCTGCAACTCAAAACCCTGCAAATCCGCAAGGGGAATTTAACCCTGATTAACCCCGACAATCCCCGGCGCACCCTGCGCCTCGAAGATTTTAATCTCATCGTGCATAACCCCTGGCAAAGTCTGGTGACCCAACTGACCGCCGGCACTAACCTTTTTTACAATCATCAACGCGCCAGAGTGCAGGCAACTCTGAACCTGCAGCGCCAAAAACTCGACCAACCCTGGCAACAGGCCAGGGTGCAGGGCCAGCTGAATTTCACCAATCTGCAACGCCAGATGCTGGCCGACTGGCAATTCAAGCAGCTACCGGCCCAGGGGAATCTGCAAGTCAACGTACAGGGCATACCCGCTAAAGGGGCGCGAGTAACCGCACTCCTAACCGACCCCCGTGATCAGCATCCCCTGGTAAGCCTGACCGGTGACTGGCAAACAACCCCCACCCTCGACAGCTTGAAAAAACTTGCCCTCGGTGTCGATCGGGTGCCCCTAGCGGGAGAGCTTTTTCTCGATCACAGCACCTCAGACCCCAAGCTGCGCGGCTATTTACGCCTGCAAAACACCAGACTGGCCGATATTCTTGCTGCCAGCTACCAACAGACCTCAAAACTCAAAGGCTTCATAGATCTTGCCCAACTCAATTTCGATGGCCCCCTGTATCCCACCGCGGCAAACCCCTTTGCGCCCATCCGCGATGCCAAGTTAACTCTCAAAGACCTCAATGCCGAGCTC
The DNA here is from genome assembly GCA_009993495.1 of Deltaproteobacteria bacterium. GTDB lineage: Bacteria > Desulfobacterota > Desulfuromonadia > Desulfuromonadales > Geopsychrobacteraceae > Geopsychrobacter. The sequence goes on from JAACTI010000193.1 coordinate 1,062, forward strand.
TCTCCGAACCTGACCCTTGACGCGGGTGAAGGCCAGGTGCTGCTGACGAACAATCAGTTGCAGCTGCATGGCCAAGCCCGCTTGAACGAGATGCTGATTAAGATTCAGGGCCAGAGTTCCCCCCTGGGCCTGCAGCGCCAATTTGCCGTCAATCTCAACCTTGATGCAGAACTTGCGCTCGAAAAACTTGCAGAACTTCTCCCCGGCCCTTTCTGGCAAAATAAAACCCTCCGCGGCCCGGCGACCTTAAGTCTTGAAGTGTCAGGCCCCCCAGAGCAGCTCCAGGTGCAGGGTCTGGCCGATCTGAGCGCGAGCCAGCTGGATTTAGGCTGGCTGTTTGAAAAACCGGCCCAGGTTCCCCTGCTCGTGCAACTCAACGGGCGGCTGACCCCCACCAGCCTGCAGCAAGCGCAGCTCGGCCTGCAACTTGGCGATCAACAGCTCCAAGTTGCGGGTCGTCTGCAGCACCGCGCTCCAGGCTGGCAGCTTGATGCCCGGATGCAAGCCTTTGACTTTATCCCCCTGCAATCTTTCTCACGAATTCTCCGCAACTTGCACTTGCGCGGCGGACTGGCAGGTGGCGAGCTGCATTTTTCAGCAGGAACCGACTGGCAGATGCAGTTGACCCTCAAGGACGCCGGGGTTCACCTCACCCAGGTTCTCGCCGACCCCAACCAGCTCACGGGTGTGGTGCGGCTAAGCCCCAGAGGCCTGGTTTTTAACCAACTTACAGGACAACTCGGCCAATCGGCGGTGCAGATCAGCGGCGATATGAGGAACTGGCGCTCGCCCCTGCTCGCCCTCCATGTCACCAGTCCGCAAATCCGCGCCCGTGATCTGATCTTTCGTTATTCCGACTTGCAAATGTCTGACCTTGATGGTCATTTACTCATAACCGCCGGCGGCATTGTGTTTGAAGATGTCCGTGTCTCCCTTGAAAATCGAACCCATGCCAGGGTGACCGGTCAATTATTGAACTTCAGGGCGCCTTTCACCGATTTGCAGATCCGTGCCACTGAAGCCGATATACTTGATGTCATAAAATTGTTTGGCGCGCCACCAGCCGACGAACCCTTCACCCCGCCTTCAGCCGCCGCCCAAAATTCCAAAGTCAACATTGTTGCCCAGGTAGAGCGCGGCCAACTGGGGGATTTTAAATTTGAAGCCGCCGACGGAACCATTAGTTACCAGCGCGAATTGCTGACCATTGCTCCCCTCAGATTCAATATTGGTGATGGTGAGGCCAGGGGCCGGGTTGAAATCGACGGCAAACGCAAGCACCTGCTGAAAATTTCGGGACAGGCGATTAACTGCAACGCCGATCGGGTGTACAGCTCGCTGTTGGGTAAAAAAGGGATTTTTCGCGGCACTCTCAATGGAGATTTTTATCTTGAGGGGGAAGAGATTGGGCGCAGATTCTGGCAAACGGCACACGGGGGAGCGCATTTGCAAATCACCGACGGAGCCATGCGCGGGCTGAAAACCTTTGCGCGCATTTTCAGCCTGCTGAATGTTTCGCAGTTGTTCACCTTTCAACTGCCCGATATGGACAAAGAAGGCTTACCGATTCAAAAATTGGAGGTCAGTGGGCGCATAGATCAAGGCGTGATCGCTTATGAAAATTTTCGCATCACCAGCCCGGCGATAAATATTTCGTCCGTCGGCAAAATCGACATTCTGGCAGGCACCATCGACAGCACTGTCGGCATCAAGCCCCTGCGCACAGTTGATATAATTTTAAGCCGGGTGCCCCTGTTTGGCTGGATTCTCACCGGCGAAGAAGAGGCGCTGATTACGGCACTTTTCAACATCAATGGCACCACCGACAATCCCCAGGTTACCGCTGCCCCTACCACCAGCGTCGCCAAAACGGCCCTGGGCATTATTCTGCGCACCCTGGGGCTGCCTTTTCATCTGCTGGATAAAACCAATAAATTGCTCACAACCCCACCACGCCCGTCGGAAATCCCCCCCGATGAAGCGCCCTAAACCAAAAACAACTGAAAACCTCAGGCGCGCTCTCCCACATAAACGCTGGCAATCCCCCAGGTTAAATCCGTAAAAGAGACGGCTTCGAAACCAGCAGTAGTCATCAGGGCGCAAAACGCTTCCTGGGGTGGAAATTCAAGCACGGAATCGGGCAAATACTGATAGGCGCTGCGCTGAGAAAAAAGCCCGCCAATCGTCGGCAGCAGGCGCCGAAAATAAAAATAGTAGAGCTGACGAAATAAACGACTGCGCGGATTGGAAAATTCCAGAATCACCACCCGCCCCCCCGGCTTTAAGACCCGCCACATCTCCCTTAACCCCTTGTCACGCTCCACCACGTTGCGAATGCCGAAGGCAATGGTAATTGCATCAAAACAACCATCAGGGTGAGGAATTTCTTCGCAGGGCGCATTTACCAGCAGAATACGTTGCCCCAGAGGCGAGCGATCAAGCTTGCGCTGGCCCTGCACCAGCATCCCCTGGGTAAAATCTTCGCCGACAATTTTAACCGATTCAGGAGTGCGGCCGGCAATTTCCAAGGCCAGATCGCAGGTACCGGTGGCAATATCCAGCACCCGGCCTCCCGCCGGAATGCGCAACTGCGACACCGCAAAACGCCGCCACCGGCGATCGATCCCCAACGAAAGCAACCGGTTGAGCAAATCATAACGCGGTGCTATGCTGTCGAACATGCTACGCACCCCACGGCCCTTGTCGGACAATTTAAACATAAACAGCTTATCTCCCATAAAAAAACGAAAATTTCTGTTTTTTTTACCATAGACGCTTACCACAGGCCACAAAAAGATCATGCCCGGAATATGCACTCCACGAAATTTTCCCCTGCTGGTCAGCGCAGCGGTCATTAGTGAAAAGGGCCAGGTGCTGCTGACCAAACGCCCAGCGCACAAACCCATGGGCGGTTTCTGGGAATTTCCCGGGGGGAAACTCACCCCCGGAGAATCTCCCGCCGCGGCCCTGAAACGCGAAATAGAAGAAGAGCTGGGCGCCCTGATTCAGGTCGATACCATTATCGAGGTGCTCTTCCACTCCTACCCCTGGGGCAATGTGTTGATCATGGCCTATGCCTGCACCCGCTTGAACCAGCGGTTGGAAAACCTTGACGTCGCCGAGCATCGCTGGGTTTCCCTGGCAGATCTCCATCGCTACCAAATCTTACCCGCAGACCTTCCCCTGATCGCCAAATTGCAAACCCGTGGATAACCACCTCTCGCAGCCGTATTTATTTTAAGGCGCGCCCTAAAAAATCACCGTCACCCCTTGCATTTTTCATTTCACCTGTTAAACCTTAACTGACTTCAGTAGAACAGCGGTCACAGATCCAGAACACTATTCGTCTCAATGGCTACGCAGTCAACATATTGAACCCATCGTCACCTCGGTAGACAGGCGATTCAAATATGACCAACTGCATCATAAATTCTTACCAATCATCGCACTTTCATCCCAACCTTACGGCTATAACAGTTTTCACAAAATGCGCTGTCATTTCACTTTTCACCCGCATAATATCTGTTTTACTCATTCGTTTCATAGCAATAAAAAAACACGATTATCATTGTAATATGCTGTTTTTATAGTTTTTTTAAAAAGATAATATTTTTCGAAAATTATTTTATTGACATAAATAAAACGCCGTATTAGTTTCTTGCGGAAAGCAATATGAACGTATGTTTTATAAAAACACAAAAATCAGTTTACGACGGAGCTCTTGCCTTGCCGCCACGCCAGAAAGAATCTTACTCCATTCAATCGGTCGACAACGCTCTCGACCTGTTGGAGGCCTTGTGTGAAGAGGGCGAAGAGGTGCGGATCTCCCAGCTCAGCCAACGTCTGGGCATGAACAAGACCAGCATCTTCCGCCTGCTGGCAACTTTTGAAAATCGCGGTTATGTCGAAAAAGAACAGCATTCGGGGAAATATCGCCTGGGGCTGACAGCTTATGAAATGGGACAGAAATTCCTCTCGCGCATGGGTCTGTTGAGCAAGGCCAAGCCGGTGATTGAGAGGCTGGCGCGTGAAAGCAATGAGGCGCTTTATCTGGTGGTGCCCCGCGGTAATGAAATTCTCATGCTGGATATGGTTGACACCATGCAGCAGGTTAAAATTGTTCCCCTGGTCGGCAACCGTTACCCCATGACGTCATCGGCCGCCGGGCTGGTAATTTTGGCCCACAGCGAAACGCACCGTGCCGCGGTAGCGCGCGAAACCCTGTCGGCCCTGCAAACCGATTTGCGTCAGATTCGCGCCACCGGTGGCCATCAAGATCAAGGGGTTCTGGGAGAAGGTATTGCCTCCCTGGCGACACCGCTGATCGACGCCCAGGGCAATGTCCCTGGTTGTCTGTGCATGATCGGGCCAGCGTTTCGTCTGACCAGCGAACTGGTCAAAACCAAATTGCTGCCGCGTTTAATTGAAACCGGCGTGGTCATCTCATCGAAGCTTGGCTACGTCGGTCACTATATTAGTAAGGGTCATTAGCAGAAGAACAACAGAATTTCCGGACGGACAGGTTTTCCCAAATTAACCATTTGATGGAAAGGAGACAAACGAGGCATCAGATTGAACACCCGGCCTGATTTTTCGGGCCAAAAGTTTTGTTCAGCAGAAGTCTTGACCCAGGTCAACACCATTGTTCCCCCAAGAGAGAGAGGAGACATCCATGCAACACGATCACGAACACACTCATGATGAAAAAGGTTATTGGAAAGCAACTCTAGGGCTAATCAGAAACGTTCTGATTGTCTGGTTTGTTGTATCTTATGGCTTCGGCATTATTTTGGCGCCCATGCTCAACAGTATTAAACTCGGTGGCTACCCACTTGGTTTCTGGTTTGCCCATCAGGGCTCAATGTATATTTTCGTCGCACTGATCTTCATCTACGCCAAGTTGATGGGAAATCTCGATGAAAAATTCGGCGTCAGCGAAAAATAAGGGAGGTATATCATTATGAGTCTTCAAGCACTTACTTATCTGGTCGTTGGGCTTACATTTGCCATCTACATCGGCATTGCCGTCTGGGCCCGCGCCGGAAGCACCAAAGAATTCTACGTCGCCGGCGGTTCGGTTCACCCGGTTCTTAACGGTATGGCCACCGGTGCCGACTGGATGTCAGCCGCCTCATTTATTTCCATGGCCGGTCTTATTTCCAACATGGGCTATGGCGGCGGTCTTTTCCTCATGGGCTGGACAGGTGGCTACGTTCTGCTCGCCATGCTCCTGGCCCCCTATTTGCGCAAGTTCGGTAAATTTACCGTGCCCCAGTTCTTCGGTACCCGCTACTACTCCAAAGGTGCCAGCACGGTGGCGGTTATGTGTCTGCTGATGGCCTCGACCACCTACATCATCGGTCAGATGACGGGTGTCGGCGTTGCCTTCTCGCGTTTCCTTGGTGTTTCCAACTCCACCGGTATTTACATCGGGATGGGCATCGTCTTTATGTACGCGGTGTTCGGCGGCATGAAAGGCATCACTTACACTCAGGTTGCCCAGTACTGTGTTTTGATTTTAGCTTATACGGTTCCGGCCATTTTCATTTCGCTGCACCTGACCGGCAACCCGATCCCGCAACTGGGTCTGGGTTCTGACATGGTTGGTTCGAGCGTTTCGCTGCTGGCCAAACTCGATGCTATTTCCACCGATCTAGGTTTTGCCCAGTACACCACCAGCACCCGCATCAGCCAGTTCAACACCTTCATCTACACCATTTCTCTGATGATCGGTACCGCCGGTCTGCCCCACGTTATCGTGCGTTTCTTCACGGTGCCTAAGGTTAAGGACGCGCGTTCCTCCGCTGGTTGGGCTCTGGTTTTCATCGCGCTTCTGTACACCACCGCGCCGGCCGTGGCGGCCATGGCCCGCATGAACCTGCTTAAAACCATCAATCCGACCATCATGACCAATCCCGATGTCACAGCACCGGATGCCCAGCTTGTTTACACTGAGCGTCCTGATTGGATGAAGCGCTGGGAAGTCACCGGCTTACTCAAATTTGAAGACAAAAACGGCGATGGTCGCATCCAGTACTACAACGACAAGAGCAAAGATCCCAAATTTGCGGCTGCCGGCTGGAAAGGCAGCGAGCTGAAGGTTAACGCCGATATTATCGTGCTCGCTAACCCCGAAATCGCGCTGCTGCCCAACTGGGTTATCGCCCTGGTGGCTGCCGGTGGTCTGGCTGCGGCTCTTTCAACTGCGGCTGGTCTGCTGCTGGCTATTTCTTCGGCCATTTCTCATGACTTGCTCAAAGAAAAATTCATGCCTGACCTGACTGAAAAAGGTGAGCTCATGGCCGGTAAAATTTCCATGGCCGGCGCGATTGTGATCGCTGGTTATCTGGGTCTGAACCCGCCTGGCTTCGCGGCCGGTACCGTGGCCATTGCCTTCGGTCTGGCGGCGAGCTCTATCTTCCCGGCCCTGATGATGGGAATTTTCAGCAAAACCATGAACAAGCATGGCGCGATTGCCGGCATGCTCGCCGGTATCGGCATCACCATGTTCTACGTTTTTGCTCACAAAGGCATCTTCTTCGTCAAGGGTACTGAGTTTTTGGTCGGCTCCCTGGGCCAGAACTTCTTCTTGGGCATTGAGCCTAACGCCTTTGGTACTATCGGTGCGATCGTCAACTTCGCTGTCGCCTTCGCGGTCAAAAACATGACCGCGCCGGTTCCTGCGCATATCGCCAAAATGGTTGAAGAAGTCCGTATTCCTAAAGGTTCCAAAGCTGTGGATGGCGCGCATTAATCTTTCGCCATGACATCAGGGCTGCAAAAACCCTGCGGGCCCCGCCGGCAAATCCGGCGGGGCTTTTTTTCAACAAGCCCTTGCCCTCATCCATAGAAATCGAGTAAAAACACCCCTCAACCGTTAGCGCAGCAGGAGTCGTTTCATGGTTTTTGATATCAGTATTGTCATGACATGGATTTTATTCATCGCCCTTTTTCCCATGACATTTTTCTGGCTGCGGCGTGCTTATCGCATTTTTATTCAGAAAGACTATTCGGAAGTCGCCCTGAAACGGGGCGAATCCCCGCCCAATCCCAAAAAATGGGCTCCGGCCACCGGGTTGGTGAATTTGATTGCGGGGGGAGTCACCCTGGCGGCCATCTTCGGCGTCGTCTTTGCCCTTTTGCCTTATCGCACCTGGAGCACCATGGCCGGCATGACCCTGTGGGGCAAAATTTTTGCCGATTTCATTGTCAGTCGCCAGGCCCACCCCTTTACCTTGGGCAAAAAATCTCCCAAAGAGACCACGCCCACCTCAAAAGACAACTCCTGACGTTCAGTCGTTAACAAGAAAAATGGCTGTTTTTCATCAGTCGAGGTAAAGACCTTGCCACTTGACGCGGTTTTTCTGCTATTCTTGCTCAATGTCTGCGGCCAGGCTGTGTACAGACCTGCGGCCTGCCGGGCAGCAACTTAAAAAATGCGTTATCCCAGGGGTTTTTGATGGGTCTGAGTCACACACTGCAACAGTTAGAACCTTTCAATCAGCTTCCCGCCGATGTTGTTGAAAATTTATCGCAGGCGATCGAAGTCAAAAAATTCCCCCCTCATGTGCATATTTTCAACCAGAATGACGCTCCCAGCGGCTTTTTGTATGTCGTTAAAGAGGGGCTGATTGACATTGTCGCTACCAGCCCCGGTGGCATGGAGATGGTGGTTGATCAACGCAGCAAGGGTTCGTTTGTGGGTGGTACGCCGATTTTCACCAATCAGCCCTATACTGCCGGTGCGCGCACCGTTAAAGAAACGGAATGCTACCTGATCCCGGCGGCACGCCTGATCGCCTTGTCGCGCAAATACCCCCAGGTGACCCGCCAGTTTAATCGCAGTTTCTTTTCCCGAGTCAGACGCTTGTATGCTGATCTGGTCAGGGAGCAGGGTCAACAGGCCCAGGCTCAGGTTGAGGCCTATCCCTTTCAGAAGAAACTGCCGGAAATCATGTCCAGTCCGGTCGAAACCTGTCTTCCCAGCGCAAGGGTTAAAGACATTGCGCGGCAGATGACCGCACGGGGGTTGGGGGCGGTTGTGGTGTGTGACCAGAATCGAAATCTGCGCGGAATCGTTACCGAACGCGATCTGGTGGCAAAAGTCATGGCCGTTCAAGGGCTTGACGTGCAGCAGATGACCGCAGCCCAGGTTATGTCCAGCGAACTACTGACCTTAGCTTCCGACACCTATATGTATGAAGCCACCAGTTTTATGGTGTCGCACAAAATCAAGCATCTGCCCCTGGTCGACGACAACCAGCTGGTTGGTATTGTTTCCCTCAGCGACCTGATGCGTTATCGCAGTCAGAAATCCATGTTGCTGATCGGCAGAATCAAAAAAGCGACCCATATCGCCCAACTGAAGGAAGCCCGCGCCGAGCTGGTGAAAATTGCGCGCGTCTTGCTGAATGAGTCGCGTTCGCCTATAGAAATCATGGAGATTCTCTCTTACCTGCATCACTCTATTCTCAAGCGCGGCTATGAAATTGTGCTGGAGCAGATTGAACAAGAAGGCGTGCGACCACCCGAGCTTGATTTCTGTTTTATTATCATGGGCAGTGGTGGCCGCCGCGAAATGCTGCTGGGCCCGGATCAGGATAACGGCTTCATCTATGCGGATCATCCCGACAGCGAGAAGGACAAGATCGAAAAGTTTTTTGATTTCTTTGGTGCGCGGCTGGTTGACGCCTTTGCCGACATTGGTTATCCGCGCTGTAACGGCGGCGTTATGGCCAGCAATTCCTTCTGGCGCGGGTGTCTGAAAGACTGGAACGAACGAGTTTACGACTGGGTGCACACGCCGGAGCCGAAAAAAGTTATGTATTCGACGATTTTTTTCGATTTCATGCCCTTGGCAGGCGACGCCGGCCTTTGCCAATCCCTGCGCGATATTGTTTACCAACAGATACGCGAATTTCCGTTGTTTCTTTATCACATGATGGAACAAGACTTTAAACACAAGGTTCCCCTGGGCATGCTGGGGCGCTTCATCGTTGAACGCGAAGAGGCCCATCAGGGGATGCTGTCACTTAAGCAGGCGGGCAGCGTTTTTATTGTCGATTGTATCCGCATGTATCTGCTTGAAAACCAGCTGGATGCCGTCACCACCATTGAACGCCTTGATCGACTCGTGGAGGCTGGAATTTTTAACCAGGATACCTCCGAGCACATTAAAGCAGCCTTTGAAGCCTTTACTTTTCTGCGTCTGCGTAATGAAATTGCCCTGATTGACCAGGGTGAGTTCCCGTCGCACTATCTCAACCCCCATGAACTGACGCGTAACGAACAGGAGCTGCTCAAAGAAGCCTTCCGTGCGGCCAGCAAACTGCAAGATTCAGCGCGGCGCCATTTCAATGTGGGTTAAAACGTCTCCAGATGAATTTAGTGGCCTTGAATTTTATGTCTCTTTCCGTACGCAGGAGACCCGATGACAGAAGAAAAGCCCCCCATCTATATAAATTTTTTTAAACCCTCAACGGCGGCTATCCGCGCCGAGGTTTCCATTGCCCGCTGCGTTCTCTTATTCTGGTTTTTCCTCAGCTATGCCATCCCCGGCCTTATCTGGCTCGCCGGAC
>JAACTI010000448.1 GCA_009993495.1 Deltaproteobacteria bacterium
AACCAACAGCAAAAAGGATCGCGCATGGAGATTAAAGTTCCGGAAATTGGGGAATCGATCGTTGAGGCGGTAGTTGGTCAGTGGATGAAGCAGAGCGGTGAACAGGTCAGCGCCGACGAGCTGCTGGTGGAGCTGGAGACCGACAAAATCAACGTCGAAATTCGCGCGGAAAGTGCCGGTATCCTCAGCATCCTCGCCCAGGAAGGTGAAACCCTGGAGGTTGGGGCGGTACTGGCGCGCATTGAAGAAGGTGCCACCGCGAGCGAAAGTGTCAAGCAGGAAGAACCCCGTGACGCAAGCCCAGCCGAAGCCGCGCCCATGAACCCGGCGGTGCCAAAAATTGCTGCGGAAAAAGGGCTTAACCCCGCTCAGGTTAAGGGTAGCGGACGCGATGGCCGGGTACTGGTAGACGATTTGCACGCCAGTTCGCCACCGGCAACAGCCTCCCCGACAGCGCCCCCGACTCCTGAGCCAGTTCCGGCACCGACACCCAAACCACCGTCGGCACCTGCCCCTGCGCCAGCGGCTACCAGCACCAAAGATGACCCGCGTATCCGCCGCGTTGCCATGAGCCCCATCCGCAAAAAAATTGCCGCTCACCTGCTCGCGGCGCGGCAGCAGACGGCGATGCTGACCACCTTTAATGAAGTCGACATGAAACGGCTCCTCGATCTGCGCCACTCACATCAGGAGAGCTTCCGCCAAAAGCACGACGTCAAACTTGGGCTCATGTCCTTTTTCGTCAAAGCCAGTGTCGAAGCCCTGAAAGAATTTGAAGCCGTCAACGGCCAGATCGACGACCAGGACATTATTTATCAGGATTTCTATGACATCGGCATCGCCGTCGGCGGCAAACGTGGCCTGGTGGTGCCCATTCTGCGCGACGCCGACAGCCTCAGTTTTGCCGCCATCGAAAAACAAATTCGTGACTTCGGTGCACGCGCCGAAAGCGGCAAACTGGCCCTCGAAGAAATTCAAGGTGGCACCTTTACCATCAGCAACGGCGGGGTCTACGGCTCCCTCTTATCGACTCCCATTCTCAACCCGCCCCAGAGCGCGGTTCTGGGCATGCATGCCACCCAGCAACGCCCGGTGGTGGTCGACGGCCAAATTGTTATTCGACCGATGATGAACCTGGCCCTGTCGTACGATCACCGCATTATCGACGGACGCGAAGCGGTCAGTTTTCTGAAACGGATCAAAACCCTGATTGAAGATCCCGCAGAGATGTTGCTGGAGATGTAAGCTTCGCGATTGGAAATTGACCCAAGGGAGAAAATTGAATGAGTGATAAAATTTACGATCTGGTCGTCATTGGTGCTGGTCCCGGCGGATATGTGGCGGCGATTCGTGCGGCCCAACTGGGATTCAGCGTCGCGGTGGTCGAAAAACGCGCCAGCCTTGGTGGTGTTTGCCTGAACGAGGGCTGTATTCCCAGCAAGGCTCTGCTCGAATCATCAGCGCAGCTGTACAAAATGCAGCACGGCCTGGAGGCCCACGGCATCAGCTGTACCAAGATTGCCT
>JAACTI010000194.1 GCA_009993495.1 Deltaproteobacteria bacterium
GCACAAGGCTAGAGCCGTGTCGCTGTGGATGTTGCGTTCATGGAATTCATCAAAGATGACCAGTCCAATGCCCTGAAGTTCGGGATCAGACTGCATTCTGCGCGTCAGAATGGCTTCAGTCACAACTTCGATGCGGGTTGTTGGGCCAACACAGTTTTCATGGCGGATCTGGTAGCCGATGGTCTGGCCCAGGGCTTCACCCCGCAGGTTTGCCATATAAGCGGCGGCACTGCGCGCCGCAATCCGCCGCGGTTCGAGCAGGATAATTTTGTTGCCCGCCAGCCAGTCGGCATCAAGCAACGCCAGGGGGACGCGCGTGGTTTTGCCCGCGCCCGGCGGGGCTTCGAGAATGACCACGGCTTCGCTTGTCAGCGCCTGCCTGAGCTGCGGCAGTATTTCTTCAACGGGTAAGGACATTTCAGGCTGCGCGGATCACTTCCACCAGCAGGCGGGCAATTTTGACCAGGTCGGCAACCTTGACCTCTTCTTCAACGGAATGCACCTTGTTCATGCCGGTGCCGATAATGACGGTTTCGATCCCATGGGCATTGAAAATATTGGCGTCTGAACCGCCACCAGCGGCCTTGACCTGCAAGGGCACCTGAGCGGTCAGAGCCGCCTGTTGCACCAGCTGTAGAATGTCGGCATGCAGCGGCACGTGCATGGCGGGATAATCGTCAAAAACTTTGACCTTCAGGCTGGCCTCAATTTTCTGCCCCTCTACCATAATGTCGGCTTTATTCACTTCCCGTTCCAGGCATGCGACGATCTGTGCCACGTGCTTGGTCAGTTTTTCTGGGTTGTGACTGCGCACTTCACCTTCCAGACTGAGGTGCTGGGGGATGATATTTACGGCCTGCCCCGCTTTTAACCGGCCAATATTGGCCGTGGTTTCCGCGTCGATGCGTCCGAGATGCATGGCTGCAATGGCTTTGGCGCCAATAACGATGGCAGAGATGCCATTTTCGGGCGCAACTCCCGCATGGGCGGCCTTGCCGGTAATTTCAACCTGAATTCTTTTGGCTGCCGGAGCGCGGTGAATTGCATGCTCGGCGCCGGTGGTGTCAAGGGCCAGGCCGCGCCGGGCTTCAAGCAGCGAAAAATCGAGATGTTTGGCCCCAAGCATGCCCACTTCTTCGCAGACGGTGACGACAATCTCCAGCGGCACATGAGGAATTTGTTCTTCGCGGATCACTTCGAGGGCTTCAATAATTTCGGCGATGCCCGATTTATCATCGGCGCCAAGAATGGTATCCCCTTGGCTGCGGAAAACGCCATCTTCAAGCACTGGCACCAGCCCTGCGGTTGGGCCGACGGTGTCCATGTGTACCGATAGCATCAGGGGCGCTCCGACTTTGGTGCCGGCCAGACGAAAAATCAGGTTGTTGCTCTGGCTACCGATCTGACTGCCGGCCCTATCTTCCTGTAAGCTGGCGCCCAAAGCGGAAAAACGTTCTTTCAGATACTCGGCCATCAACTTTTCTTGATATGATGGACTCTCAATTGCTGCCTGGCGGGCGAATTCGGCGCAAATCCTTGCTTGATTGATCATCGGAACTCCTGTGGAGAGGGGCTGAATGGATGCTGCATTTTAGCCGTTAGTGCCCAGTATTCGCAAGGCGATTGACTGCAAACCGAAACGAAACTGAAACAGAAACAGTGGACACTCACCCGCGTTCCCTGTTATCTTGACCTTCTTGAATTGTGCTGATTTTATTTTTTTTGCTTCAGCTTCCTCCTCACTGAGTCTGAGCCCCTGGTTCCATCGGCCGCTTGAGTCCATGGCTAGGGCCTGGCTGTCGCCATCCGGATGACAGATACCCGTTCCATGGCGGCAGCGGACGCTGCGTGCGGAAGAGTTCCTTTCATCTTAATGACAGGCTTGCGATGAACCATCACTTACCTCAAGATTTTCAACCCCCGCGTGGCGGCCAACATCACGCTGTGTCGCGCCGACCGCGCCGGGTTCTGCCTCTGGTGATTTTTTTGGCATCTCTTGCACTCGTCGGGGTATTGTTGTTTGGCCCGAGTTATCCCGATTTACAGGCGCAGCAGTCACCACCGGTTGAGATCAGCGCGCCGGTGCCACGCATCCCGGTTCCTGAGCGCCAAGAGATTGCGGCCTTGGTCGCCTCGGGCGATACCCTGACGTCACTGTTGGGGGAGTTTTTTACCCCACAGGAAATTCAGATAATTAGCCAACAGAGTAAAAATGTCTTCCCGGTTTCGGCAATCTGCGCTGGGCAGCCGTATAAAATTTGTACAACCGATAAGCGCTTTGAGCAGTTTATTTATGAAATTGATGCTGAAGAACAGTTGATTATCCGGCGCGATGCCGACAGTTTTCAGGTCGAGCGCGCGCCGATTGTCTACGATGTCCAAACGGAACTTGTGCGTGGCCAAATCGACAGCAGCTTATTTGAAGCGGTGACAAAATTGGGGGAATCTTCTGAACTGGCGATGACCCTGGCCAATATTTTTGCCTGGGATATCGACTTTGTGCGTGATTTACGCCAGGGTGACAGTTTCTCCGTGCTGGTAGAAAAGCGTTATCGCGAAGGTAAGCAGACGGGCTATGGTAAGGTGCTGGCGGCCGATTTTCGCAACAATGGTGAGCTTTATCGGGCCTTTTATTTCCGGGATGCCGAGGGTGTCGGCAGCTATTATGATGAAGCTGGTAACAGTTTGCGCAAGGCTTTTCTGAAGGCCCCCTTGGAGTTTTCGCGCATTTCTTCCGGGTATACGAATAAACGTTTTCATCCCATCACCAAGAGCTGGAAGGCGCATCCGGCGATCGACTATGCCGCCGCCAAAGGCACGCCGATCAAAACTGTGGGCGATGGGACAATTCTCCGCATCGGCTACACCAGTGGCAACGGTAACTTTATCGAAGTGCGCCATAATGGTGGCTACAAGACCATGTATCTGCATATGAGTCGCTTCGCCAAGGGCATGAGTCGTGGCAAGCGACTTTCTCAAGGGCAGGTGATTGGCTATGTTGGTTCGACCGGGTTAGCCACCGGGCCGCATCTGTGTTTTCGCATGAAGCGTAATGACGCACCGGTCAACCCTTACAAGGTCAAGGCCCCGGCAGCCAAACCCGTTTCCACGGCAAGTATGCCACTCTTTCAACAGCAGGTTGCGGCTTTGCGCCGCGAACTCGATCGCCGTAACCCGCAGCAAACCGCCCAATTGCAGGCTCCGGTTAATTGAGTTTTATGGATTCTCCTTCCTTGGATGCCCCGGCTGCAAAGCTTTCATCCGGCGCTCTGGTTCAACTTTCAAAAAATGCCCGGCGTTTTTATCGCCAACACGACTACCTCAAGGCCTGCGCGCTTTATCGTCAAGGGTTGGCATCTGACCCGCAAAATTTATATTTGCTGTCCGGGTTGGGCGATGCTTGCCGCGAGTCGCAGGATTATGCAGGCGCGCGGGTGGCTTATGAGTCTCTTCTCCAGATTGAACCCGACAACCTCTTTGCCCTGCGCGGCCTTGGTGATTTGTGCCGCGATGAGGGGGATTTGGGGGCGGCCATTCAGCTGTGGCAGCGTTATCTTGGCCTGCGCTCTGACGATGTTTATGTCATGATGCGCGTAGCCGACGCCTATAAAGCCCTTGATCAACACGAACGGGCCGAGAGTTTTTATCACCGGATCCTTGAACTTTCCCCTCAGGATACGATTGCCTTGACCGGATTGGCTGATCTGCTGCATTGCAATGGACGGGATCTGGAAGCTATCGCCTGTTATGAAAAAATTCTGACCTTACGTAAAGATGTCTTGCAGATATTGACCATTGTGGGAAAGCTTTGCTGGCGGGTGGCCGATTTTGAAAAAGCCAAACGTTTCTTTTTGTTGGCGCTGGATATCGATCCCGATAATCCTTACGCGCTTTATGGACTGGGAAACTGTTATCGCTGGCAGCAGGATTATCGGCGTGCGGTTGAAACCTGGCAACGCATTTTGCGCCATAATTCCGGCACCATCAATTTATATTCACGCCTGGGGGATGCTCTGGGACATTTGGGCGAGCTTGACGAAGCGGAAGCGTCTTACCGTTTAGCCCTTGGGGAAGGGTACGATCGCTATGCCAAAATCGGCCTGATTAAACTGTGTTGTGACCGGGGTGATTTTGGCCGGGCGATGGAAGAATTGAATGATCTGGTGTCCAACGAAACCGACCCCTGGCAGCAAATCAATGAACTGAGCCAAAGGTTTGTTCGCGCCGGGCGCCGCGAAGCGATGATCAGTTTTTACCACCATCTCCTCGAAGCACGGGTGCCGAACTGCATCGATCCCCGCCGCCTGGCTGATTTGATCGAAAAGCTTGAAGGTTGAGGCTTGCTTAATCCCCCTGGGCCGGTAAGGGCCAGTCTGCTTCATAGCCTGTTGGATAAAAATTTTCCCTGGTACGATTGAAATAGCCATACTGAATGCGCGGAATTTCCTTTTTCATCTGATCGAGCATGGCTTTAATGCCGATTCCCCGTCCTCTTGCTCCCATCTTCTGCCAGTAAAGTAACGGATCAATCGCCAGATTGCGCATTTGAATCAAATCAATCTTGGCACGCTCTACCAACCTGAGTAACTCATCAATTTCATCCTGTCGATCACTGATGCCGGGGAAAACCAGATAATTGAGCATGGTGAACAACCCCTGGTCTTTGGCGCGTTGAATGGAATCGAGCACTGCGGAAAACTGGTAGCCGCGCGGGCGATAATAAGCGGTGTAGAAAGCTTCCTGCACCGAATTCAGCGACACCCGAATGGAATCAATCCCCGCTGCCGCCAGCTGGTCAATTGCCGCCGGAATTGAGGCGTTGGAATTAAAATTGATCGTGCCGCGTTTCGTTTGCTCGCGCATCTGCCGCACCGCCTGACAGATGGTATCGGCTTGCAGAATCGGGTCGCCTTCGCATCCCTGACCAAAGGAGACAATGGCATTTTCGGCGTTTTGTAAATGAGGCACTGCCACTTCACATAACTCCGCAGGTGTCGGCACAAAATCCAGCCGCTCCTGGCTGGACGGACAGCATTCATTTTCGCCCTGTTCCGAAATACAGCCGACGCAGGCCGCGTTACACGTCGGCGAGCAGGGTAGGGGGGCTTCCCAACGGCCGAAAAATAGATTTTTGGCGGCAAAACAGTGGTAGTCAAGGGCGCAACGCGACAGCTGTTCAATCAGGCGGTTCTGCGGCTGCTGGGCGACCCGTTTGCGCACCAGAGGTTCGAGCAGACGATCATCATAGTGTTCAGGTTGCCACTGTTGGTTGCGATCCACCCGCACTGCCGCCACATAGAAACGCTCCTCTTCAACACACCAGCCGACCGCCGTGTACGACCAGAGGGTGAGATCCACTTTTTTGGCGGCGTAGTCCGCAGCCGGCAGCAGGGTGCGGGTAAAACCCGGCGTTACAAAAGCGGAAACCGCCTGCACCGCCCCACCGCCCCAGCTGCGCGGCAGCTCGGTGATGGTGCGCTCTTTGCCGCTTTTACGGTCATAACCAATGGGTGGGGTGTTGGGAATGGTAAACAGACGGCTGCCCTGGGGCAAAGGCATCAGCTCATCGGCCTGGGGGCGACACACCTGAAGTCCGTTCATGCCCGCCAGGAGCAGATCGGGATGCTCAAAAACCTCGCCACGTTCATCGGCGATCAGGGCGAGAATGGTTTTCGTTTTGGACATGACACGATCCTTGCTGAAATTCTTCACGGGAAAATTTTCGCCTTATGAAGCGGTCCGATGGTAGCCCCGCTTTTGCCGCCATCGGAAGGCTCACATGCGTTCCAGGGTACCAATGCCGAGTAAAGCCAGCCCCTGTTTCAGAATGCGTGCCGTCAGCAGGCAGAGTTGCAGGCGGCTGTTGCGCAGTTCGGCAGTCGTTGCATTGAGAACCGGACAATTTTTGTAAAAGCTCGAAAAGGTTGTTGCCAGTTCGAACAGGTATGCGCACAGCAGGTGGGGGGTGCCGCGATCGGCGACCTGGCTGAGCACCTCGGCAAATTTAATTTGCAGGTTGGCCAGTTCGCGCTCAATGTCCTCCTGGAGTAGAACCTCTCCTTCGAGGTGGTTGGCGTCGATGTCGGCTTTGCGGAAGATGCTGGCAACCCTGGTGTAGGCGTAAAGCATATAGGGGCCGGTGTCGCCCTCAAAGCTGATCATCTGGTCGAAGCTGAAAGTGTAGTCGCTGCTGCGGTTTTTCGACAGGTCGGCATATTTAATTGAGGCAATGCCTGCGACGCGCCCGATTTCAGCCAGCTCAGTTGCTGTCATCTGCGGATTCTTTTCCGCCACCAGGGCACCGGCGCGTTTTTCAGCTTCATCGATCAGTTCGGATAATTTGGCGACGCCACCGCTGCGGGTTTTGAAAGGCTTGCCGTCGTCACCCATGACGGTACCGAAGCCCATGTGCTCGACCTGCGTGTTTGCGTGCAGGAACCCGGCCCTGCGCGCGACGGCAAAGAGTTGTTTGAAATGATGAGACTGGCGCACATCGACAAAGTAAAGAATGCGCTCGGCTTTGAGTTGATTCTGACGGTAGCGCAGGGCGGCCAGATCGGTGGTGGCATAGAGGTAGCCGCCATCCTGTTTCTGCACGATCATCGGCAGAGGCTTGCCGTCCTGGCCCTTGAATTCGTCGAGAAAGACGCAGCGCGCGCCCTGATCTTCGGTCAGCAGGCCGGCGTCATCCAGTTCGGCAATGATGCGTGGCAGGTCGTCGTTGTAGGCGCTTTCGCCGTGGACGTGAGTGCGGTTCAGCCCGACACCGAGGCGGTCGTAAATCTTCTGGCAGTGACTGAGAGAAATGTCGAGAAATTCGCGCCAGAGTTGCAGGCATCCGATATCCCCTGCTTGCAGATCAACCACCAGTTGGCGGGCGCGCTGGGCAAAGGCGAAAGATTCGTCAAACTGTTGCTTGGCACTGCGATAGAAATTTTCCAGATCGGCCAGATTCATTGATATTTCACGGCCAGCGGCCCGATCTTGTTCCATCAGTGCCAGCAGCATGCCAAACTGGGTGCCCCAGTCACCGACATGATTCTGCCGTATGACCTGATGTCCCAGAAATTCGAGTGTGCGGGCAACCGCATCACCGATAATTGTCGAGCGCAGGTGCCCGACATGCATCTCTTTGGCGAGGTTAGGGGACGAATAATCGATCACCACCTGTTGCGGTTTAGCGACCAGGGGAACCCCCAGGCGTTCGCTGGCCAAAGCTTTTTTCACCTGTTGGGCCAGCCAGTTTTCATCGAGAAAAAAGTTAATAAAACCCGGTCCGGCCAGGGCGACTTTTTTGATAGCACCCTGCCGAGGCAGCAGAGCAATGATTTTCTCCGCCAGTAGACGTGGATTGCACCCTGCCGGTTTCGACAAAACCATGGCCAGATTGGTGGCCAAATCGCCGTGACTCGTGTCTTTGGTGTGTTCAACCTTGAAACGTGGCTCTAGCCCGGCAGGGATAACCCGCTGCTGGGCAAGGTTTTCAATGACCTTGCTTAGCTGTTCTCTGACGTAGGTTTTCAACGTATGGCTCCATGAGAATGAAATTGCCTGTGGCGCGCGTGGCGACAGGTCTAATGACGATGGAATAAAACAGCAGCTGATAGACCTGAAATTTAAATTTTTCGCGGTTCTTTCTCAGCAAAAACAGGCTGATAAACAGAATTGAACAAATAAGATATTCGCTGTAAATTTTGAAGGGGGTCAGTCCCTTGCCCGCGACAAAACACTCGGGGAATATTTTCCAATAGAAAATAGTCGCCAGCAGCAGGGCAGTTATTCCCAGATAAAGGGAAAAGACGGTTTTTTTTGAAACCTTGCGATGACCGAGCAGTAACCCGAAAGAAACCAGCAGGGTCAGGCTTTCCAGGTATCTGGCCCCGATCCACAGTTGATTGGCATAGTAATCATAATCGGTAAAGATGGGCATACCTTTGTAGCTGAGGGTATGCAGCAGATCGATAATGCCAATAAACAGATAGGAAATGCCGACGGTAATCAAATAGGGGTTTTGGATGTAGCGGATCGAGCTCCAGGTGACGATGAAAACCGCCGCCGCGACCACAATACTGACCATTTCAGCAATGCTATGGAATAACAGGTAGTTGACGTGTATGGTCAGGTAAAGTCCGACCAGCGTAAACACGATGATGCTGCGGTAAAAGAGTCGGCTGCTGTCATTGGGCGGGGCGATCATATCTGGTGGTTCCCTGTTGGGGCCTTATCCTTGTGGCAGAAAAATTTCTGCGCAAAGCAAACAGCAAAAATCTCTCTTCGGCTCCGTAGACCCAGAGTCCAAGCCCCCCATTTCACGGGCCGCAGGAATCTACCCTTGCGCTTAGCTGTCGCCATTCGGGCGACACTGACCCCTTCCTTGGCGGCCTCGGGCTTAGGCATGGTGAAGAGTTAGCGGAAAATATAGCGCCAGCGGTGTTAATGTCAAATTATCGCGCAACTTTTTCGTCCCCTGCTAATCGACACAATTCTTTGTGCTATTCTACTGCCCATGCGCACTTTATTGACGACCTTGCACAGCAAATATATCCACCCGAGCCTGGCCTTGCCCTGCTTGGCGGCCTACTGTGGTGACACTTGCGGTGAACTGCTGATCCGTGAACTGACCATTCATCAGCCTAAAGAAAATCTGCTGGCGCAGATTCTGGCCCTTGGGCCTGATGTCGTAGCTTTTTCGGTTTACGTCTGGAATCGTCAGCTGTCGTTGGAACTTGCCGCTGCGCTCAAAGTCGCGCGCCCCGCAGTGCGCTTGGTGCTGGGGGGGCCAGAGGTAAGTTTCGAAAATGCCGATTTTTTTGATCATTGCCCGGTGGATGCTCTGGTCTGTGGCGAAGGTGAAATTCCCCTGCGCCATTTGCTGCATGCCTGGAACGCGGGCTTGCCACCGACGGCGATTGCCGGTTTGCAATTGCCGGGGCAGAGTGCGGTGCAGGTGGGCCAGAGTCAGCTCGAAAATCTGGATGAGCTTCCTTCGCCTTTTGCCGCCGGGCTGGTCGATCTGAGGCGTGGTTATGTGTATTACGAAAGCAGTCGCGGTTGCCCCTACAGCTGTAGCTTCTGCATGAGTGCTCTGGATGCGCGGGTGCGTTCCTTTTCCATGGCACGGATCAAGGCGGATCTCACTTTGTTGATGGCAGCTGAGGTTGCGCAGATCAAATTTGTCGATCGCACCTTCAACTACCATGGGGCGCGAAGTCGCGAAATTATCCGCTTTATTCTGGCCCATAATCGGCGCAGCCATTTTCATTTTGAGATGGGTGGCGATCTTCTCGATGAAGAGACTCTGGCGTTGCTCGAAACTGTTCCGGCGGGAATGTTTCAGTTTGAAATTGGCGTTCAAACCACTCAGCCAACCACCCTTGCAATCATTTCCCGCACGACTGCCATGGGTAAATTATACAAGAATATCAAGCGATTACGTTCTTCAGCTAACATCCACCTGCATCTTGACCTGATTGTCGGTTTGCCGGGCGAAGGGGCGGCGGACATCGATGCGTCACTGACGGATGTTTTTGCCCTTGAGCCTCATCATTTGCAAGTGGAATTGGTGAAACTGCTGCCCGGAGCCCTGCTGCGTGGCCAGGCGGTGGCACGGGGGATGCGTTATGATCCGGCGCCGCCTTATAGGGTGCTGGCGACGCCCCTGCTTTCTTTTGCGGAGCTGGAAAACTATCGCGGCATCGGGCGCTTAATTGATCTGATCCATAACTCTGGCCGTTTTGCGCATTT
>JAACTI010000449.1 GCA_009993495.1 Deltaproteobacteria bacterium
TGTGATTTTGCGCCCCCGCGCCAGCCCGAACAAGATCTTGCGCGCCTGCCGACCCAGGATCATCAGGCAATTGCCCGCTTAATTACGCGAGCTGAAGCCTTGGTGACAAAGGGGGATGATCCTTTGGCCCAAACCCAGCAGCAGATCCGCACTCTAACGCAGTCCGCACCCATTCTCGGCATTACCGGTACCGGCGGTGCGGGCAAAAGCTCTTTGACCGATGAGCTGGTGCGCCGCTTTCTGGCCGATTTCGCGGACAAAACCGTGGCGATCCTCTCCGTCGATCCGACCCGCAAACGCACCGGCGGCGCCCTGCTGGGTGATCGCATCCGGATGAACGCCATCGACACGCCCCGGGTCTTCATGCGCTCCCTGGCCACCCGCGAATCGCGCAGCGAACTTTCGGCGGCCATTCGTGAAGCCCTCGAAGTTCTCAAGGCGGCGCGCTTTGATCTGATCATTGTCGAGACCAGCGGCATAGGTCAGGGCGATACCGGCATCACCGAGATTTGTGATCTGTCCCTTTATGTGATGACAAGCGAATTTGGCGCACCGACCCAGCTGGAAAAAATCGATATGCTCGATTTTGCCGACCTGGTGGCCCTCAATAAAATGGAAAAACGCGGCGCCGAAGACGCCTTGGTGAATATCCGTAAGCAGGTGCGGCGCAACCGCAAACTGTTTGACGCAACCGATGAGGCGCTGCCGGTTTATGGCACCATCGCCAGCCAGTTCAACGACTTCGGCACCAGTCGTCTCTACCGGGCACTCATAGATCGTTTTAACGACAAATGCGCCCTCGGCTGGGAATCCCGCTTGGTGGTCGGCAGCGGCCAGAGCCTGGCGCAGCAGATCATTCCGCCCGAACAGGTGGCCTATCTGGGGGAAATTGCCCAGGTGGCACGCAACTATCGTCATCAGGTTGAACAGCAAGCGACGGCCGCACGTCGACTCTTTCAACTCGAAGGCACCTGCCAACTCCTCGAACAGGAGAAGCTCGATAATCACCCCCTTAGGCCCTTGATGCGTCGTGCGGAAAGTCAACTCAGCGCCGAAAATCGCAAACTCTTGCACAACTGGCCGCAGATCAAGCAGAGCTACCGCAATGAAGTCATGGTCACCAAAGTGCGTGACAAGGAGATCCGCACCCAGCTCTTTACCACCAGCTTGTCGGGCACACGCATCCCCAGAGTCTGTCTGCCCGATTATCAGGATTATGGCGAAATCATCAAATGGTGCATGAAGGAAAACGCGCCGGGCTTTTTCCCTTACACTGCCGGTCTCTTCCCCTTCAAGCGCACCGCCGAGGATCCCAAGCGCCAGTTTGCCGGCGAAGGCACACCGGAACGCACCAACCGGCGCTTCCATTATCTGACCAAGGATGATGCCGCCAAGCGCCTGTCAACCGCTTTCGACAGCGTGACCCTCTATGGTGAAGACCCCGACGAGCGTCCCGATATTTACGGCAAGGTCGGCATGAGCGGCGTCTCCATCTGCACCCTGAACGATATGCAGAAACTTTTTGCCGGCTTCGATCTGTGCGATCCCATGACCAGCGTTTCCCTGACCATCAACGGCCCGGCCCCCATGTTGCTGGCCATGTTCCTGAACACCGCCATTCTGCAGCAAATTGAAAAATTCCGCGCCGACAAGGGGCGTGACCCTTCGCAGGAGGAGCGCGACGAAATTCAGTGCGGTACCCTGCAGAGGGTACGCGGCACGGTGCAGGCCGATATTCTCAAGGAGGATCAGGGCCAGAACACCTGCATCTTCTCCACCGAATTCGCCCTGCGCATGATGGGGGACGTGCAGCAGTATTTTATTGACCAGAAGGTGCGCAACTACTATTCGGTGTCGATCAGCGGCTACCACATCGCCGAAGCCGGTGCCAACCCCATCAGCCAGCTGGCCTTCACCCTCGCCAACGGCTTTACCTATGTGGAATATTATCTG
>JAACTI010000450.1 GCA_009993495.1 Deltaproteobacteria bacterium
TTTATCGTTGTTGCTTAATTGGCCGCCCCGGGTTTCTCGGGGCGGTAATTCTTGAGGAAAACAGCATGCGCGACATTGTGACCCTGGCCTGCACCGAGTGTAAGCAGCGGAATTACACGACGACCAAAAATAAAAGAAACACCCCGGACAAACTTGAGTTTAAAAAATACTGTCGTTTTGACCGTAAGCATACGGTTCACAAGGAAACGAAGTAACCCGACGTCGCGGGGGCGTTCGTTATGCAGGCCAGTAGCTCTAACGGCTAGAGCACCGGACTCCAAATCCGGGTGTTGGGGGTTCGAGTCCCTCCTGGCCTGCCAGTTTTGACCGCATTCTTGTAAAGGTCGTTAAGTGCCATGATTGGAAATACGAGCAAATTTTTATCTGACGTTAAGGGTGAGTTGAAGAAGGTCACCTGGCCGACGCGAAAAGATACCTATGCCTCATCCTTGGTGGTGATCATTCTGGTGTTGTTTTCGGCCCTATTCTTAGGCGGAGTTGATCTGATTCTTTCGCGTTTGATTCGCACAATACTTGGGTAATCATCAGGAGAAGGAAACACCATGTCCATGAAATGGTACGGCGTGCATACCTACTCCGGGTATGAGAATAAGGTAAAACTCAGTCTTGAAGAGCGGATTCGCTCCCTCGGTTTTGAAGACCAGTTTGAAGAGATTCTGATTCCTTCTGAAACGGTTGTAGAGATGCGTAAAGGGGAGCGTCGCACCTCTTTACGAAAATTTTTCCCAGGTTATATTCTGGTAAAAATGGAACTCAACGACGAAACCTGGCACGTGGTGACGGGGACGTCCAAGGTCACAGGTTTTGTCGGTGGCGGGCAGAATCCACCGGCTATTCCCGAATTCGAGGTGACGAAAATTACCGATCGAATGGTGGAAGGGGTGGAAAAACCCAAGCCCAAGGTCTTGTTCGACGTGGGCGAAACGGTACGTGTTGTCGATGGCCCATTTCTCAATTTTACGGGTGTGGTTGAAGACGTTCGCCCCGACCGTGGAACTCTCAAAGTGATGGTCAGTATCTTCGGTCGGGTGACCCCGGTCGAACTTGAATTCATACAGGTTGAAAAGACCAGCTGAGCCTTAAGGGCCAGTCAGTTGTCAAGGAGTCAGTCATGGCTAAAAAAGTAATTGGACAGATCAAACTACAGATTCCGGCGGGTAAGGCAAATCCATCGCCCCCGGTTGGGCCCGCCCTTGGTCAGCACGGGGTCAATATTATGGAATTCTGTAAGGCGTACAACGCCAGGACTCAGGATCAGGAAGGTTTAATTATTCCGGTTGTTATAACGGTTTATGGCGATCGCTCCTTCACCTTTATTACCAAAACACCACCGGCGGCGGTGCTCTTGCTGCGTGCCGCGAGCCTGAAAAAAGGTTCAGGTGTGCCGAATAAAGACAAGGTTGGTAAGGTCACCAAGGCACAGGTGCTGGAAATCGCTCAGCTGAAGATGACTGACTTGAATGCTTTTTCTGAAGAAGCCGCGGTGCGGACGATAGAGGGAACTGCGCGCAGCATGGGAATTGAAATCGCCGGTTAAGGGCGAATACGTGGA
>JAACTI010000454.1 GCA_009993495.1 Deltaproteobacteria bacterium
ACGACCCGGAGGTGGGGAGGTTCGTCTCCGAGGATCCCATCGGGTTCGAGGGAGGGGATGTCAATCTGTATGCGTATGTCCAAAATAATCCGGTAATGTTTGTGGATCCAAGTGGGTTATTCCGTTTTGACAAGCGTCCACTAAGTGGATTACCTTGGATTCCTGTAGCTTCAAGTAATCCCATTGACGATTTTCTTAATACTGAAATAAGTCATGAACACGGCTTTTTTGACGATGGCTCTAATGAGAACATTGGATTTGGTCCCAGCGGGCGATTCTCAGAAGATCCATCCGATAAGCGCTACAGATCTGGCAGTGAGCACTATGATGATGCAATCATGCGTGGAGCTTTAAAGAATGTGAATGATGGTACTTATTCCAATATTCCCTGGAAAAAGAATAATTGCCAAGATTGGGCAGAACGCCTGAGAGGAGAATACCAAAGAATAAAAAGCTCTCAGTCTCAGTCGCCTGGCAAGTAAATGAAAATACAAATAACAATAGTTGTTACTGTTATTTTTCTTACGTCATCAGCACTAGCAATGGCAGGAAACAGCGGAGGGTATTTCCATATTCCAATAGGCATAAGGCATTTCACACATCTTATGCTTCCACCGAAGGATCTATATGAGCATATAGTAAACGACGAGTTTTTATTTTGGGAAGCAGGCTTTTCAAAAAATTATTCATTGAATCCAAAATATTTAGATTTTTATGAGCTAGGTCTATACAGTCCGATAGACAATCTTCCTTCTAGCTTCAGGTTTAAAGGAATAATTAAAGCACAGTTCTTTTTTAAAGATGAATTATTATTTGAAAAAGAAATAGGCCATCAAATAGCGGTTATTTATATCGAAGGCGACATGGGGCATTATAAAAATGTTTCCTTACTCAATTTCGAAATTCCATTGCTTGGAAAATACAAAGATGATGTAAGCGTAGTACTCACTGTCTTAAAGCCTGACGTGAATTTGAAAAAATATGCAAGGTCAGTGAAGATTTATATTGCTGTGAGTGCTATCCCTTGAAATGCCTTCTGGGAAGTTTGTGACGCAAACTTCGGGGTCACAAAACTTCGGGATCAGGTCTTGAAATGTTCGGCAAACCTTGGGTCAGGTCTTGCACAACCTCGGCATCAGGTCTTGAAATGTTAGGCACGGAGTTGGGGATGCCAAGGTCCACTTTGTTGCCACCGAGGCCACCGAGAGAGGCCATGAGGTTCTCGATTCAGCCAACCGCCATGCGTGTGGAGTCGCGACCGGATGTGCATTTCAGCGCGTCCCCTTCCCGAGCCGATGGGGGTCTGCCGCGGAGGGCGCAGGGGTGCGCGGAGGGTCTGGAATCGCCCTCCGCGTCCCTCGGCGGCCTCTGCGGTGAGTCTTCCGGCGAGGTGAAGCCCAACGTGAATAGGGGTTGTGTCACGAAGCCGCGAAGGGCACGAAGGTCTTCTGGGCAGTGTTCGCGTCTTGGCGTCTTCGTGCGAGACCCGTTCACCTTCGACGACGAGGGCCAGCTCTTCGACCGGAGCGGGACGGCGTTCACGTTCGACGACGAGCA
>JAACTI010000451.1 GCA_009993495.1 Deltaproteobacteria bacterium
AGGGGGGGATGCTGAGGCCCGTCAGCTGTTGAATTTTTTTCTTGCTCATGACTGAATACCGGGGCCGCTCGGCGGGCAGGGGATAGCCCGCGGTGGGGATCGGCAGCACCTGCTGAGCCTTAACCGGCTGCGTCAGACGCAGTTGATGCACAATTTCGGTGGCAAAGTCGAACCAGCTGCACTCACCGGCGTTGCTGTAGTGGTAAATACCGTAAGGGGTGAGGGGTGAAGAGTCAGGCGGGATGGCCAATAATGTAAAAATCGCCGTCGCTAAATCTTCGGTGTACGTCGGAGTGCCACGCTGATCGGCGACAATTTTCAGTTCGGTGCGTTCCTGGGCCAGACGAATGATGGTTTCGACAAAATTATTGCCCCCGGCACCATAGAGCCAACTGGTACGCACAATAAAGTATTTTTTCAAACCGGATTGAAGGATCTGCTGTTCACCGGCTAATTTACTTTCACCGTAAACCGACAGGGGCGCAGGGGCATCGTCTTCGCGATAGGGGCTGTCTTTACGGCCATCAAAAACGAAATCGGTCGAAATATGCACCAGCAGGGCATCAATTTTCTGTGCCAGTTCCGCCAGCAGCCCCGGGCCCTCGCCATTGACCGCCATGGCCAATTCGCGCTGGGTTTCACAGCCATCGACGTTGGTGAAGGCCGCGCAGTTGAGCAGAATGTCGGGCGGGTCATCTTGCAGGGCCAGCACCTGAGAGCGGCGGGTGAGGTCGAAATCGGGCAGGTCATAGGGTTGGATGAGATACCCGGCCGGAAGCAGGCGCTGTATGGCATTGGCCAGCATGCCTTGCGCCCCGATGAGGGCAATTCTGGTGGGCTGCGCTGGGATTTTCATGGGCGAATTCCCAGACGCTGGCGCTGATAACTGCCATCCTGCACCCGTCGGCACCAGTCTTGATGTTCGAGATACCAGATCACCGTTTTGCGGATCCCGGAGGCAAAGGTTTCAGCGGGGGCCCAGCCAAGTTCGCGCTTTATTTTACCGGCATCAATGGCGTAACGCAGGTCGTGACCCGGGCGGTCGGTGACATAGGTGATGAGATCGGCATATTTTGCCAGCCCCGCGGGTTTTTCAGGCGCCAGTTCTTCCAACAACGCACAGATGGTACGCACGACCTCAATGTTCTGCATTTCATTGTGGCCACCGATGTTATAGGTTTCGCCGGGAGTTCCCTGGGTGACCACCTGATAGAGGGCGCGGGCATGATCTTCGACATAGAGCCAGTCGCGCACCTGATTGCCCTGGCCATAAACCGGCAGGGGCTTGCCTTCAAGGGCATTGAGAATCATCAGCGGGATGAGTTTTTCGGGGAAATGATAGGGGCCGTAATTGTTGGAGCAGTTGGTCACCAGCGTCGGCAGCCCATAGGTACGCCGCCAGGCACGCACCAGATGATCGCTGGCGGCCTTGCTCGCCGAATAGGGGGAACTGGGGGCGTAGGGTGTTTCCTCGGTAAACAGATCTTGCGGGCCGTCCAGATCACCATAAACTTCGTCGGTACTGATGTGATGGAAACGGAAGGACGC
>JAACTI010000452.1 GCA_009993495.1 Deltaproteobacteria bacterium
CGACCTGGCGTTGCTGCGCAAACTCAATGAGGAGGCGGTCTTCCTCGGCTTCAGTCTGTTTACTCTGTGTATGATTATCGGCAGTATCTGGGCCTATGTCGCTTGGGGCTATTACTTTTCCTGGAATATCAAGGGGGTCTGGTCGGCGCTGATCTGGCTGTTCTACGCCGGCATGTGCCACGCTAAGTTTATCCGCCGCTGGCAGGGGACGGGTTACGCCGTTTTGTCGATTGTCGGCTTCGGCGTGGTCCTCTTTACCTATCTCGGTATCGGTCTGCTGATGAGCAGCAACCATCCCCTCGGCTGAGGGGAAGAGGCGACGATGACCAAAATTTCTCTGTTCGACACCCGCATCTGGAAACTGTGCTGTTCCCTGAAGCTGGCCATCGTCCTCGCTTCAGCCGCCACCCTGCTGGCGGTCGGCGGCTCGGTGTTGATGCCCTTTAATTCGCAGCTGTTCGGCAGTCTGGATAGCATGCCCCTCGGCTTGTGGCTGAAGCAAGTCGCCACCCGGCAACTCACTTTGACCTGGTGGATTCCGGTCGGCGGGATTCTGGTGACGTTGCTGGCCGTGAATAGCCTGTGCTGCTTTATTGACTGGCTGCGTGTTATTAAAAGTCGCTGGCGCAAAGGCGGTGAATATCTGATTCACCTTGGCTTTGTGCTGATTCTGGTGGCCTTTTGGTGGGGTAGCCAGGCCGGAATCCGCAGCGAAAATAATACCCTGCTGGTCGGCCAGAGCATCCCCCTCTCCAAGTTGGGCGTGCGCCTGACCCTCGAAGGTTTCGCGCCGGTTTTGGCCCCCAGCGGTCGACCCATGGAAATGCTCACCACCCTGGCTCTCTATCGGGGGGAGGAGCTGGTTAAACGCGTGCAGACCCGCAGCAATGAACCCTTGCTCTGGGAGGGGCTGGTGGTGATCCCGACCTCCTACGGCCAGACACTGCGTGGTGGATCTCCCATCCCCTACAGTATTCTGACTATCAATTATGATCCGGGTGCCAGGCTCGCCTTTGCTGGTTCCCTCGCCATGGGCTGCGGGGTCTTGCTGACTCTGGTTTCGTTTTATCGCAAACGGGCCCATGGCGACCGGCCCGAGATTGTCTGAGCGTGCCGAATTTCTTCGCGCAGAATCCCCATGATTAGAATAACCAGCGCCGCGTGCAGCAACGAACGGGGTTTGCCAGTTTCCTGAATTTTGCATCATCCGCAAAGACGGCATGAACAACCAGAAGATCATCGGCGCCATCGCGGGGTCGAAGGTAAAAAAACTCGCCTCGTTAAAAAATCTGACCCCAAAGTGAAAGAGTTCTGGGGGTGTTCAGAGGTGTTCTGTCATCCAGCCAAAAAGTTGTTCCTCGTTCAGTTGTTGCGCTGCGGGCTGGGCAAAATGTTGCGCAGAAAATTGAAACACATCAAACAAAGGCACATGATCTCCAGCCTGATTACGCGTGATTTTGCTGACAAAAATCCCAAAATCTGCCAACTGGGGCTGGGCGCAAGAGTTTGCACAGCCTGAAATCGCCAGGGTGCGTTCCTGAAGTTTTTGAC
>JAACTI010000453.1 GCA_009993495.1 Deltaproteobacteria bacterium
ACTGGGTAGTCTTGGATCTTACCAACGATGTGCTGATGTTCCTGGACTCACAGCAGACCGATGGAGATTCAGATTCTGGAGCGAAGTATCCAGCAATCATTCCGGGCTCCGGCTCCCTGGAAGTTCCCAAGACTTTCGTCGATGATGTCTCGGCATCCATCTTTGACCAGGTTCCTCTGGCTGGAACTACCGCTGGCGGGCAGAGCGGCGGGGACACACGCTATGTGTTCGCTATCTACTTTGATGGAGTCACCGCCGGTATTCCGTATCTGGAAGCTTGGGATACTTCTGCACATACTACCGTTAATAAGACCTTTCTTGGATCTGGAACTCCGGCAAACTCCACTTTACGAGGAATCACCACAACCAACGCCGTACCTGGCTCTGCTACGTGGACAGGGACAGCACTGGCTGGGGAGACTTCTAGGATATCACTAGACACCGGTGCATTGGGTGCCGCCAAGAATCTTTACTTCAATATCAAGCAGCTCATTCCTTCCACTTTCACTCCGGCAACGGACTCTGCAATAGTACTTACCTTGCGATACCTTTACAGTTAGAAGGGAAGAAAATGCGGAGATTCGTGGCTATTCTAGTTTTTCTGTTTCTCATCGTCCCTATCATCTTTTATAGATATACAGTGGGAGCTGCAGCTTCGACATCCCTCCAGGAAGGATGTGCGGATTCTGTCCTCTAGGGGGCGTCATGGGCAAGGTCTGGAATCTTCATGTGTGTTTTGCTTCGAACGGCTTCAGCAAAGAGTATTGGAGCGGCGATCTCAGACGGACAGCCTGTGAATGGGGGGATATCGTCTTCTCCCCAATTGAGTCTCTGGAGTTCTTTCTTCCCACCAAACATGTCATTCTCCTCTCTGGAATGGAAAAGTATAATTTCTTCGTTGAAGTCTCTGAAAATCTTGGTGGAGGGAAGCCTTGTATCGAAGCATTCTGGCTATGCGGGAAGCTGCCAGGAATTGATACCACGGAGATGTGGCGTGTCGGGAACCAACGTGTTATCAGAGAGAGGAAGCCGTTCGGGCGTGAATGGGGAGGAGCCGCCACGAGAGGCTGGAAAGCTGGGAATATCTCTGGGATTGTTACTTCTAAACTAGTGAGTATTACATCCAGGGATAATCATGGCCTTGCTTAGGATTCTTACAGATTGCTAGAAACCGTAGCTTCTGATCC
>JAACTI010000195.1 GCA_009993495.1 Deltaproteobacteria bacterium
AAAACCGTTTCTTTGTACTCGGCGCTTTCCGAATTGAATAAAACCACGGAAAATATTTCTACGGCCGAAGATCCGGTTGAATTTAACTTTGCCGGCATTAACCAGGTGCAGATGCACGAAGAAATCGGTCTCAATTTTGCCGCCGCTCTGCGGGCCTTTCTGCGGCAGGACCCCGATATTATTATGATCGGCGAGATCCGCGATTTTGAAACCGCTGAAATCGGCGTCAAGGCGGCGCTCACGGGGCACCTGGTGCTGTCAACCCTGCACACCAACGATGCCCCCAGTACCATTAACCGTTTGTTGAACATGGGCATCGAGCCCTTCCTGGTTGCCTCGGCGGTTAATCTCATTTCGGCTCAGCGGCTGGGACGACGGGTTTGTTCCGAATGCAAGGAACCCGAAGAAATCAGTCGTGATGCCCTCATCTCCGCCGGTGTTCCTGCCGCTAAGGTTGGCAGTTTCGTCACCTACAAGGGGCGTGGTTGTACCCTGTGCAATGATACCGGCTACAAGGGCCGCATCGGCATCTATCAGGTTATGCCTATGTTCGAAGCTATTCGCGAAATGGTGTTGTCCGGGGCCAATACGGCTGAAATTAAACAGGAGTCCATGCGTCTTGGGGTCAAGACCATGCGTCAATCGGCCTTGACCAAGTTGATGGAGGGCGTTACAACCCTCGAAGAGGTTTTACGCTGTACCGTTTCAGATGACTGATGTTTTTTTGACCAGGTTTGCGCAGGCCGCGACTGACCTTGCTCTTAATTAAGGACTTTTATCATGCTGAATATGCACCAGTTGCTGAAAACAATGATTGAGAACGGTGCCTCTGACCTGCATCTTTCGACGGGCTCTCCGCCGCAGATCCGCGTGGATGGGCAGATGGTGGTTCTGAAGACCGAATCGTTGAATCCGGCCGAAACCAAGCGACTTTGTTACAGCGTACTGACCGATGCCCAGAAACGCACCTTTGAAGAAGAAAATGAACTTGATCTATCTTTTGGGGTCAAGGGGTTGTCGCGTTTTCGTGGGAATGTTTTTCTGCAACGCGGAGCCGTAGCCGGAGCCTTTCGTGCCATCCCTTTCGAAATCAAGGGGTTTAATGAACTGGGCCTGCCCGCAGTGGTTAAGACTTTATCGCGTAAGCCTCGTGGTCTGGTTTTGGTCACCGGGCCGACAGGCAGCGGCAAATCGACCACCCTGGCGGCCATTATTGATGCAATCAACAGCGAACGAGCCGAACACATCATTACAATTGAAGATCCCATCGAATATCTGCATCCCCATAAACGCTGTCTGGTCAATCAACGGGAAGTCGGTGCCGATACCCAGAGCTTCCGCAAGGCCTTGAAATATATTTTGCGTCAGGATCCCGATGTCGTTTTACTCGGCGAGCTGCGTGACATTGAAACTATCGAAGCCGCCTTGACTATTGCCGAAACGGGTCACCTGTGTTTTGCCACCCTGCATACCAACGGCTGCGTGCAAACCATTAATCGCATTGTCGATGTTTTCCCGACCAATCAGCAGGCGCAAATTCGCACCCAGCTTTCCTTTGTTCTCGAAGGGGTCTTATCCCAGGCGTTGCTCAAAAATGCCTCGGGAGGGGGACGGGTGATGGCGCTGGAAGTCATGGTGCCGAATTCGGCAATTCGTAACCTGATTCGCGAAGATAAAATTCATCAGATCTATTCGCAGATGCAGATTGGACAAGACAAGTTTGCGATGCAAACCCTGAATCAGGCGCTCTTTATGCTGGCGCACAATCGTAAAATAACTCAGGAAGACGCTTTTTCGCGTTCACCCGATATGGAGGAACTGCGACAGATGTTTGCCAACCCGACTGCGATTCTTAAACGCCAACAGGCCATGGCGCCTTCTGGTGCCAGTCTCTAGAAATTATTGACAAGCTAACGAACCGTTCCTTGTCCAAAACGACTCCATTCCGTTCATATACAAAGGGGATCTGAGCATGGCCAAATTTTCCTGGAGCGGTCGAACCCGCGATGGCAAAACCACGAAAGGCGACATGGAAGCATCGAGTGAAGATGCGGTCAGCGCACTCTTGCGTCGGCAAGGAATTATTCCAGTAAAAATTAAACAGCGTGGCGGCGGTCTTGATATGGATATCAAGATTCCGGGCATGGCGAAGAAGGTCACCACCAAAGATCTGGTGGTTTTCACCCGTCAGTTTGCCACCATGATTGATGCCGGTCTGCCGCTGCTTCAGTGTCTCGATATTCTTTCTGCTCAGCAAGAAAACAAAACTTTTAAAACGGCCCTGGAACAGGTGAAAGACGATGTCGAATCAGGTTCGACTTTCGCTGAGGCGCTGGGCAAACACCCGAAAATATTTAACGAGCTTTATGTGAATCTGGTCGCTGCCGGCGAGGTTGGTGGTATTCTCGATACCATTCTTAATCGTTTGGCGGCTTACATTGAAAAGGCCCTCAAGTTAAAGAAACAGGTCAAGAGTGCCATGACCTATCCGACGACAATTATCGGCATTGCCTTTGTGGTCATTGCGGTGATTCTGATTTTTGTCATTCCGGCATTCGAAAAAATGTTTGCTGATTTTGGCGGGGCCTTGCCCATGCCAACCCAGGTAGTTATCAATATCAGTAATTTTGTTCAGGACTACGTGCTGTTGATTATCGGCGCTATTATTATTACCGTGGTTGGCACCAAGAAAATTTATGCTACCCAAAAAGGTCGCGAAAAAATTGATTACTGGGCATTAAAGGCACCGATTTTTGGCATTTTGATTCGAAAAGTTGCCGTCGCCAAGTTTTCGCGCACCCTGTCAACCATGATTTCCAGTGGGGTTCCAATCCTTGATGGCCTGGAGATCGTTCAGAAAACTGCCGGCAATCGCACCGTAGAAAAGGCGATCGGCCAGGTGCGTGAGAGTATCAGCGAAGGGAAAACTATTGCCGAGCCCTTGAAGGAATCGGGTGTTTTTCCGCCGATGGTGTGCCAGATGATTGAAGTTGGCGAGCAGGCGGGCGCCCTTGATGCCATGCTGAGCAAAATTGCTGATTTTTACGACGATGAAGTCGATGATGCTGTTGGCAATCTGACGGCGATGATGGAGCCACTCCTGATGCTCTTTCTCGGTACCACGGTGGGTGGTCTGGTTATTGCCATGTATCTGCCGATTTTCAAACTGGCGGGCACTGTCGGCGGTTGATACCTCACCATTCCCCCGCAGAATCCCCTGATCGGCGGGGGCTGGCCTGGTTCCTGGCGTTTCGTGTTGCAGTTATTACCTTGTTTTTGGGGGGGACCGCAGTTTTCTTTCTACAGGGGAAAATGGGGGGGCAGCGGGCCCCCTATCTCTTCTTGCTCCTCGCCCTGTCTTATCTGCAATCGCTCATTTCAGCGCTATCCCTGTTGCAGATCAAACGTTTTCATCTGTTCGCTAAATTACAACTTTTATGGGATTTGGGTTTTGTTACCTGTTTGCTGCTGATTACGGGCGGCATCGAGAGCCCTTTTGCCTTCATTTACCTGCTGGTGATTATTTCCGGCAGCTTTTTGCTGCCGCGCCGTCAGACCCTGTATATGGCGGCAATCGCGGCCATCTTTTATGGCGGTTTACTCGACCTTCAGTATTTTGACTATTTGCCGAACATTTTCCCCCGGCCTAACCAGGATGCGGCCGTTTATCTTTACACGGTTTTTGTCCATGTCTTTGCCTTTCTGCTTTCGGGCCTGCTCAGTGGTGCCCTGGCTGAGCGTTGGCAGCGCAGTGAAGCTGAGCTCCAAAGAAAAAAAATTGACTATCAGGAGCTTGAGCAACTCAACCGCATTATTGTGTCACATATCAGCAGTGGCCTGATGATGATTAATCGCCAAGGACGGATTCGCTCCTTTAATCACGCCGCCCAGGAGATTACGGGATACCCGTTTGAAGCTGTCTACGATCGCAGAGTGGATGAATTTTTTCCGCAACTCCAACTTAAAAAACACGCTCAATATCCCTTAATTTCACGCGCCGAAGCCCAAATAGAGAATCAACAACACGAAAAAATTGTGTTGGGATATGCCACCATGCCAATCCGGGGTCATCAGAATGCAGAAGATGGCTTGCTGGTTACTTTTCAGGATTTAACCCAGTTGAAAATTGTTGAAGCCCAGTTACAGCGTGCCGATCGCTTGGCTTCCGTCGGCCGGCTAGCGGCGGGTATGGCCCACGAAATTCGCAACCCTCTGGCCTCCATCAGTGGTTCCGTGCAACTCTTGTTGGAAGAATCGCAATTAAGGCCGCAAGATCAACGCCTGATGCAGATTGTTCAACGCGAAGCCGAGCGCCTGTCCAAGCTTCTCAGCGATTTTCTCGATTACGCCAGGCCGCGACCCTTGTGCAAAATAAACCTCTCACTGGCGGGCTTTTTGAAGGAATTTCAAGATTTTGTGAGTGGTGACAGTCGTTTCGGAGAAATCCACATCAACATTCACTGCCCGGCTGATGCCAGACTTTACGTGGATTCGGACATGCTGCGTCAGGCTCTGTGGAACTTGCTGGTGAATGCTGCCGACGCCATGCAGGGGCAGGGGACTTTATCGCTGGATTACGACCCGGTGAAAAAAATTTTACAGGTTTCAGATACCGGCCCCGGAATTGCTCCTGATATCCGTTCGACCGTTTTTGATCCTTTTTTTTCGACCAAAGAACAGGGCACGGGGCTGGGGCTGGCGACAGTCCACTCGTTTATGGAACTTCATGATGGTCAGATTTATCTGACCGAAAGCACTCGCGGTGGGGCCGCATTTCAGCTGATCTTTAACCAGGAGTCTAAGGGAAACAATGACGGATAAAAAAGCCCGTATTCTAGTGGTCGACGATGAAGCCAGTATGCGCGAAGTTCTACAGATTCTGTTGGAACGCGACGCTTATCAGGTCGATTGCGCCGAAAATGGTGCTGTCGCTTTGCAATATCTCCATGAAAACGACTACGACCTGCTGATTTCTGACATTAAAATGCCGCGGATGAGCGGCATCGAACTTTTGCGGCAACTGCGCGCCGAAGAGCAGGATCTGACCGTTTTGATGATGACGGCGTTTTCTTCGACCGAAGAGGCGGTCGAAGCGATGAAGCTTGGTGCTTACGATTACATCACCAAACCTTTTAAAAATGATGAAATTCGCTTGGTGATTCGTAATGCCTTGGAACGCAAAGTGCTGCGCCAGGAAAATCTGCTGCTCAAAAAACAGCTGGATCAACGCTTTGGTTTTAAACAGCTGATCGGCAAGAGTGTCTCTATGCGCAAGCTGATTGCCATGCTCGAACGCATTGCCCCCAGTCAGGCCAATGTGTTGATTGAAGGTGAGAGTGGTACAGGTAAAGAGCTGGTTGCGCGGGCTCTGCACTTTAATAGTCCGCGTAAAAGCAAGGCATTTATCGCGATCAACTGTGGGGCCATCCCGGAAAATTTGCTTGAAAGTGAGCTTTTTGGCCATGAGCGCGGCTCCTTCACCGGCGCCGAACGCAAAAAAGAAGGTTTACTGGAAACGGCCAATGGGGGCACGGTTTTTCTGGATGAAATTGGTGAGCTGCCTATGAGTATGCAGGTTAAACTGCTGCGGGTGTTGCAGGAGCGTGAATTTCGTCGCGTGGGGGGAACAAAAACCCTGGTCCTGGATATTCGCCTGCTTGCGGCCACCAACTGCAACCTGGCCGAAAATGTCGCTGTCGGTCTTTTCCGGGAAGATCTCTATTATCGCCTGAATGTGGTCGCGGTTGCGGTTCCGCCCCTGCGGGCCCGCACGGAAGATATCCCCTTGCTGATCAATTTTTTCTATCACCAACTCACAGGTCAGACCAGCTATCCGATTCAAAAACCGGCCCTCGACCTGTTGCTGAACTACAAGTGGCCCGGCAATGTGCGCGAACTTGAAAATCTGGTCGAGCGTTGTGTGGTTCTTGGAGATGTCAATGAGCTAACCACCGAATTTCTTCCCGAATGTTTTCAGCGTAAAACGTCAGCTGCGGGCGTCTTTCCCGCCGAATTGCCGGAAAACTTCCAACTCGATCAATGGATGGCCGACATTGAAAAAAACATTCTGCTCAAAGCCCTCGACCAGGCGGGTGGGGTCAGAACCAGAGCGGCGGAACTTTTGGGAATCAGCTTTCGCTCTATCCGTTATCGGCTGGCCAAACTGGGTCTCAATGATGAGGAAGATCGTCCCTGAAATATTAGTCACGAAACCGTTTCAACAGATCTCCATAGGCATCAATGCGCCGATCGCGCAAAAATGGCCAGATACGTCGGGTCTGTTCGCTTTGCGCGAGATCTATATCGACAAGCAAGGTATCCGGCGTCTCTGAGGCTTTTCCCAACCATTCCCCCTGGGGTCCGCAGGCAAAGCTATGGCCCCAGAAATCTATCAAACCCTCACCATCGGGCTCGGCTTCGCGGCCACAACGGTTGACGGCGAGCAATGGCAGGCCATTGGCAATCGCATGGCCGCGTTGCACGGTTTGCCAGGCTTCGAGTTGCCGTTTTTTTTCGGCGGTAGAATCCGTCGGATCCCAGCCAATGGCGGTGGGATAAATCAAAATTTCTGCTCCGGCCAGGGCCATCAAGCGCGCCGCTTCGGGAAACCACTGATCCCAGCACACCAGCACGCCCAGCTTGCCGACAGAGGTTTGAATCGGCTCAAAACCCAGATCGCCCGGGGTGAAATAAAACTTTTCATAAAATCCTGGATCATCGGGAATGTGCATTTTTCGATAGCGTCCGGCAAGGCGGCCATCGACATCCATCACCACGGCGGTGTTGTGATAGAGCCCGGCGCTGCGCTTTTCGAAGAGGGAAAGAACCAGCACAACTTTTAATTCTGCCGCCAGTTGGGAAAAAAAATCCGTTGCCGGGCCGGGAATTGCCTCCGCCTGGTCAAAATGTGCGGGTGCTTCTGTCTGGCAGAAATAAAGTCCGGCATGCAATTCCTGTAAAACGATCAGTTGCGCCCCCTCTGTTGCGGCCTGGCGTACGGCGGCGGCGGTTTCCCGGCGATTTTTTTCAGCAGAGTCGCAACGCGCCTGCTGAATCAAGGCGGTTTTAAGGATCATGGCAAAACTCCAGCGGGTAATTGCATGGTTACGCAATGCAGTGAACCATGTTGTTGAATCAGGCTGCGGCAGTCAATGGGGATAATCTCCCGCCCCGTGAAGGCCGCTTTGATAATCTCCAGCGCCTGGGCATCAGCCGGATCGGCATAAACCGGCACCAGCACCGCCTGATTGATCACTAGAAAGTTGGCATAGGTTGCCGGTAGCCGCGCGCCCTTTTCATCGAAGCAGGCTTGGGGCCAGGGCAATTCCAGCAGGCGGAAAGGTTGCCCCTGAAAAGTGCGGAAAGACTCCAGCTGCTGCCGCATCTGCGCCAGGGGGGGGAAGTGCTCATCCTGCGGATCATCGCAGCCTTGAAAAATAAGGCTGTTGTTGGGCGCCATGCGCACCAGGGTGTCGATGTGGCTATCGGTATCATCCCCCAGCAAAGCACCGTGATCGAGCCACAAAATCTGTCTTGCACCGAAAAGTTCACGCAAGTGCATTTCTATAGCTTGCTGGCCAAGCTCTGGGTTGCGATTTTTTTCAAGCAGGCAGGCCGATGTTGTCAGTAGGGTGCCCTGGCCATCGGATTCGATACTACCACCTTCCAGCACCAGGGGCAGGGTGTAACAGGCCGTTAAGC
>JAACTI010000196.1 GCA_009993495.1 Deltaproteobacteria bacterium
CGTATCAAGCACTCCCGCGAGAGTCGCCCCGGCCGCCAGGGCGCGTTCCGAAGCCGCCTGAATGGTCGGGCCGTCGGCCATGGGGTCAGAAAAAGGAAAACCCAGTTCAACCAGATCGGCACCCGAAGCAGCCAGGGTGCGCACCAATTGTACCGTGGTCGCCAAATCAGGATCACCGGCGGTTATAAACGGAATCAGACCGGGACGATTCTGCCTTTTCAGTTGCAAAAAAACCTGCGCAATACGACTCATGGATATTCCCTGGAAATGGGTGTTGCCGTGCAAAGTGATCAGACGGGCCAAGTTCAAGCCCATCAGTTTAAGCGAAGCAAGCGGACAGTTTCAATTGTTTTTTTAACACGCCCCTGAGCCCCGAACCACGATCCCATTATTCGGCGCGCGGCGCCGCAGGCTTGCGCCCTGCCGGGCGCCGTCGTGGACGTGGCCGAGAGGCGGGGTTACCGGCTTCTTTTTTGCGCTCAACAAGGGGCGGGCGTTTTTTGCGCGCCACCCGCTTATACTCGAAGCAGAAATCTGCGTCGATGGGCATGGTACTGGGAATCGCGTGGCCGAGATACTCCTCAATTTCGGCCAACTGATAAACGGTCTCCTCGTCGGCAAAACTGATGGCACGACCGCTGGCCCCGGCACGGGCGGTGCGCCCAATACGGTGAACATAATCTTCGCGATCCTGGGGCAAGTCATAATTGACGACATGGGTAATATTATCGACATGAATCCCGCGTGACGCGACATCGGTGGCAACCAGACACTGAATTTCGCCGAGTTTGAAGCGTTCGAGAATGCGCATACGCTTTTTCTGTACCACATCTCCCGACAGCACCCCGGCACTAAAGCCGTTAGCTTCAAGCAGCGCATGCAGACGTTCACCCTCAATTTTGGTGTTGACGAAGAGCAACATGCGTTCAATGTCGGTCTCGCTCTTGAGCAAACCTAAAAGCAGAGCGAATTTTTCACGACGCGACACGTGATAAAGGATCTGGTCGATCTT
The DNA here is from genome assembly GCA_009993495.1 of Deltaproteobacteria bacterium. Classification (GTDB taxonomy): domain Bacteria; phylum Desulfobacterota; class Desulfuromonadia; order Desulfuromonadales; family Geopsychrobacteraceae; genus Geopsychrobacter. Next base: position 1,013 of record JAACTI010000196.1, read on the forward strand.
GATTGCCGTCATCTGCTTGGGTTCAATGGAAACCTTTTCGGCAATATTCATGAACTCGTAGGCAAGTTCCATCACCTGGGGTGACAGGGTTGCCGAAAAGAGCATGGTCTGACGTTTTTCAAAGGGCGGTAACTGGCGCAGAATATAACGCAGATCTTTGATGAACCCCATATCGAACATCCGATCGGCCTCGTCAATCACCAGCATTTCGACCCGGCGCAGGGAAAAGACTTTTTGACGAAAGTAGTCGATCAGGCGCCCAGGGGTGGCGACAATAATATCAACCCCGTCTTTGAGCGCCTGACGCTGTTTGTCGTAATCCATCCCCCCAAATATCGCTTGAACCCGCAGACCGGTGTATTTGCCCAAGAGGTCGGCATCGGCACAGATCTGCACCACCAGTTCGCGCGTTGGGGCCATGATCAGGGCACGAGGATTATTGGTCGTCTCCTGCCCGGCGGCCAAAAGCCGGGTAAAAAGCGAAATCAAAAAAGCCGCGGTCTTGCCGGTTCCCGTCTGGGCCTGGGCGGCGACATCCTTGGCGCTCAGCGCCAGGGGAATGGATTCTTCCTGTACCGGGGTTAAGCGTTCGAACCCGGCCTCGGCAATCCCCCGCAACACCACCGCCGGCAGAGCAAATTCCGTAAACTTCATAACGTCCTTTCCTGAAAAAACTTAAAAAACTTGGTCACTATTCACCAACCCATCCAGGGGCGTCATCCCCGAGAGGTTCTGTCGGGGAACCCGATTCTCAACCCTGAAAACCCTGAATATCGGCTAAGATCCCGGCGTAATGACGCTACAGGAATCGCCTTCATGCGCGATTTTCGCGGCTGAAAGCCGCTCCCACAAAAAAGGGCTGAACAGTTACAAAACTTGTTTAATTATTCAGTCCTTTTTCTGTTCGGAACCCCTTTAGAATCAAAAGGCTTGCCCGCGCAGAGCCGCAAAGAAGGACAAATCCCTTTCAGTACACAAAGAACAACTTAAGCTAAGGGGAAAATTTAAACTCCTGTTTAAATTCAAGCCAAATAAGCCTTTAGGGGGGGTTCTCTGCGGCTCTGCGGCTTTGCGCGAGATGCCCTTGACTCACCTCTGTCTTTCTTGAACTTTACAGGTTGCTGAACAGTGACAAAACCGCGCCATCAAAAATTGGCGCCCATGGCGTCAGCAACGGTATGAATATCCTTGTCGCCGCGCCCGGACAAACAGATCAAAACAATCTCATCAGGCGTCATTGTTGGGGCCAACTTTTGACAATAGGCAACGGCGTGGGCGCTTTCGAGAGCCGGAATAATGCCCTCCAGCAGGGTGAGACGCTGGAAAGCCTCCAGGGCTTCCTGGTCGGTCACTGCCACATATTCGGCCCGGCCAATCTCATGCAAATGGGCATGTTCGGGGCCGACTCCCGGATAATCGAGCCCGGCGGAAATAGAATGGGCATGGTTGATCTGGCCATCGGCATTCTGGAGCAAATAGGTTTTGTTGCCATGCAGCACCCCCTTGGCCCCAGCCCCGATGGATGCTGCATGTTTGTCCGTATCCACCCCCAATCCGGCGGCTTCAACCCCGATCAAACGCACCGCTTGATCGTTAATGAAAGGGTAAAAGAGCCCCATGGCATTGGAACCACCACCGATACAAGCCAGGGCCACCTCAGGCAGGCGCCCGGTCGCATCGAGAATCTGGGCCCGCGCTTCGGTGCCGATCACCGCTTGAAAATCCCGCACCAGTTGCGGATAGGGATGGGGACCGGCAACTGTCCCGATCACATAAAAGGTATCGCGCACATGGGTCACCCAATAGCGTAGGGCCTCGTTCATGGCATCTTTCAGGGTTGCGGTGCCACTGGTGACTTCGTGAACCCGGGCGCCGAGGAGTTTCATGCGAAAGACATTCAACGCCTGACGCCGAATATCTTCCTTGCCCATAAAAACATCACACTCCATGCCGAACAGGGCCGCAACCGTGGCCGTGGCTACGCCGTGCTGCCCGGCACCTGTTTCGGCAATGACTTTTTTCTTTCCCATCCGCCGCGCCAGCAAAATTTGACCCACGGTATTATTCACCTTGTGGGCGCCGGTGTGATTCAGATCTTCACGTTTCAGATATATTTGCGCGCCACCCAGTTCCGCACCCAGACGCTGCGCATGATAAAGGGGGCTGGGACGCCCCACATACTGACGCAGGTAATAATGAAATTCTTGCGTGAAAGCCGGATCCGCCTGGGCCTCAGCATAAGCAGCTTCCAGCTCCAGCAGGGCGGGCATGAGGGTTTCCGCCACATAACGACCACCAAAATCACCAAAATGGCCGCGCATGTCAGGTTGTTTGTACATAGGTTTTTCTCATCCTTCTAAAAAAAAATGGGTATCGATTCACCCTCCCGAGCCCGCGGCATGAATGGATTCATGCAGCCCATGGAATGGGGGTCTCGGGCTCGGTTCTACGGAGCGGAAGAGTTCCTCTTTTGAGACTCTTCCCCACCCCTCCAAGGGTCGTCGGTAATCGCAATGCCTCGCGGCTGAAAACCGCTCCCACAAAAAAAGTGCTGAAGCGTTACATTTTTTTCAGCGACCCTGCGACAAATCCGTATCTTCAGCCCCAAGCCATTAAGCATCTTGGTTATAATTAACACTGGCAGGGCCGGAAACGCAAACCGCCGCCTGGCGCTCCCGCACCAGTGCCCAAGCTTCTTCAACCAGGGCATCGGCAAGCTCGGCTTCGGCGACCTTGCGCACCACTTCGCCTTGACGGAAGAGCAACCCCTGCCCCTTGCCCCCGGCGATACCCAGATCTGCCTCCCGCGCTTCGCCCGGCCCGTTGACCACGCACCCCATGACCGCAATTGTCAGGGGCAGTGGCAGATCGTGCAAACGCTTCTCGACCTCTTCCGCGACCGCGATCAGATTCACCTGGCAACGCCCGCAGGTCGGACAACTGACAAACACCGGCCCGCGTTGGCGCAAGCCGAGGCTTTTCAAAATTTCGAAACCAACCCGCACCTCTTCTACCGGATCACCGGTGAGGGAAACGCGCAGGGTATCGCCAAGCCCTGCGTAAAGCAAGGTTCCAAGACCGACGGCACTTTTAATTGTACCACTCCAGGTGGTACCCGCTTCGGTAATGCCGATATGCAGCGGGTAATCGACCTGTTGCGCCAGCAGCCGATAGGCCTCGACCGTGCGGCGAATGTTCGAAGCTTTGAGACTGACCTTGATTTCCTGATACGTGAGCTCTTCAAGCAGGCGGATATGCCCGAGGGCACTTTCGACCATGGCTTCGGCGGTTGGATGACCATATTTTGCGAGTAATTCCTTTTCCAACGAGCCCCCATTAACCCCAATCCGTATGGGGACTCGGCGTTCAGCGCAAGCCTTGACCACCTCGGCGATCTTCCAGCGCTCGCCAATATTGCCGGGGTTCAACCGCAAACCGGCCACCCCCTGTTCGAGGGCGGTCAGGGCCAGGCGATAGTCAAAGTGAATGTCCGCGACCAGCGGCAAAGGGCAAGCAGCAACAATCGCCCCCAGGTTCCGCGCCGCATCCATATCGGGCACCGCACAGCGCACAATTTCACAGCCGGCGGCAACCAAAGCTTCGATCTGCGCCAGGGTTGCAGGGGTATCACGGGTATCAGTATTGCACATGGACTGTACCGACACCGGCGCCCCGCCACCAACGCTCACCTGACCGAGTTGAATCTGGCGAGTTGTTTCAGCCATCGGGCTTTCCTTTCTCCGCGTCTTCAAAGTGAACAGCAGCCCTCCATCGTCAGTTGTAATTTTTGATACTTTCGCAAAAGTATCAGATCGGATGGCTAGAGCGCCAAATGCAAGGCGCGCAATGGTCGAACAATGAGGCGTACTCGCGTCCGTCGAAGCAGTGAGACCCTTGCGACTCTTCTCAGACGGGCGCCACAGTTGGTGAGTTTTTGCGACGCCATCATTATTCTTTCGTCATCAGCACTTTGTAACCATGGTCTTTCAGCAGGCGCGCACGTTTCGCGGTTTCCAGGTCGGCTAGAGTCATCTCGCGCACCAATTCCTGGAAACTGATTTTCGGCACCCAGCCCAGTTTTTCCTTCGCCTTCGACGCATCCCCCAGCAGGGTTTCAACCTCGGTCGGGCGGAAATAGCGCGGATCGACCGCGACGATCTTCTGACCGATTTTCAAGGCCGACGCCTTTTCCCCGGTGATCGCCGCGATAATGCCAACTTCATCGACACCCTGCCCCTCCCAGCGCAGTGAAATCCCCAGTTCGGCCGCCGCAGATTCAACAAACTGGCGTACCGAATACTGCACGCCGGTGGCAATAACAAAGTCTTCAGGTTGCGCCTGTTGCAGCATCAGCCATTGCATTTCAACATAATCTCTGGCATGCCCCCAGTCGCGGAGCGCGTCCATATTTCCGAGGTAGAGACATTCTTCCAGCCCCTGAGACATGTTGGCCAGGGCCCGGGTAATCTTACGGGTAACAAAGGTTTCACCACGACGCGGAGATTCATGATTGAACAAGATCCCGTTACAGGCGTAAAGACCATAGGCTTCGCGAAAGTTGATGGTAATCCAGTAGGCATACATCTTGGCCACCGCATAGGGCGAACGCGGATAAAAAGGGGTCGTCTCTTTCTGCGGAATTTCCTGCACCAGGCCATAAAGTTCCGAAGTTGAAGCCTGATAAAAACGGGTTTTTTGAGTCAGACCAAGCAGGCGAATCGCTTCCAGAATCCGTAAAGTGCCTATGCCATCGACATCGGCGGCATATTCGGGCGATTCAAAGGAAACCGCAACGTGACTCATGGCGCCCAGATTGTAAATTTCGTCGGGCTGCACCTCTTGAATGATTCGCGTTAAGTTGGAACCGTCGCTCAAGTCGCCGTAATGCAGATGAAAGCGTGCATTCTCAACATGAGGATCCTGATAAATATGATCGACCCGCTCCGTATTAAACAGGGATGCCCGCCGTTTAATACCGTGAACGCTATACCCCTTATCCAGCAGAAATTCGGCCAGATAGGAACCATCCTGTCCCGTAATCCCGGTGATTAGTGCACTTTTTGACGACATAAAAAACCCTCCTGCAATGCAGACATAAAAAGAATCGACGCGCTCTCACCGCCACCTGAAATCGGCAAGGCTCAATGTTTCGGCAATGGTTCTATGGCTGCCATTTCAACCGGGGCTTGCGTGCGGCCAGGGTTTCATCAAGACGGCGGGTGCGGGCATTGACCGGGGCCTGGTGGAGCAATTCGGGGTGATGCTCGGCTTCTTCAGCAATCGCCAGCATCGCATCGCAAAATTCGTCCAGCACCTGCCGGCTTTCGGTTTCCGTCGGTTCGATCATCAGCGCCCCCTGAACCACCAGGGGGAAATAGATCGTCGGCGGGTGATAGCCATAATCCAGCAGCCGCTTAGCGACATCCAGCGTATGGCAGTTGTTAGGCAGATGGGCGTCGCTGAAGACCACTTCATGCAACGAACGCTGCACATAAGGCAGATGATAGGCCGCTTCGAGACGGGCACGAATATAGTTGGCGTTCAGCACCGCCAGCTGGGTCGCCTTTTTCAACCCTGCCGCCCCCATGGTCAGCACATAGGCATAGGCCCGCACCAGAATCCCGAACTGGCTGGCGAAGGTGCGCAAACGCCCGATGGAGAAGGGGCGGTCGCAGTCAAGGCGGTAGACACCCTGCTCCTGAACCACTACCGGCAGCGGCAGAAATGGCTCCAAGGCTGCGCTGACCCCTACGGGCCCGGCCCCTGGCCCGCCACCGCCATGGGGCGTGGCGAAGGTTTTATGTAGATTGAAGTGCATGACATCAATCCCCAGATCAGCGGGACGACAGACGCCCAGCAGGGCATTCAAGTTAGCCCCATCGCAGTAGACCAGGCCACCGCGTTCGTGAACCAGGGTGCAGATTTCACGGATATGCGCTTCAAAGAGCCCAAGAGTGTTGGGATTGGTGACCATTAAGGCCGCGACATCCTCATCCATCGCCGCCGCCACCGCCGCGACACTCAACACCCCGTCGGAAGCAATAGGCACCACCTGATAACCACAAAGGGCAGCAGACGCCGGATTGGTGCCGTGGGCGGTATCGGGAATTAACACCTTGTGGCGCCGATTGCCCTGGGCCTGGTGCCAGGCGTGAATCATTAACATGCCGGCAAATTCGCCCTGAGCGCCGGCCGAAGGTTGCAGGGTCAAAGCCGGAAATCCGGAAATTTCACAAAGAGCCTGTTGCAGTTCGTACATCAGTTGCAGCGAGCCCTGGCTCAGATGTTCGGGAATGGCCGGATGCTGTTGACTGAAACCGGGCAGACGCGCCAGCTGTTCGTTGACCTTGGGATTATATTTCATCGTGCAGCTCCCCAGGGGATAAAAACCG
>JAACTI010000455.1 GCA_009993495.1 Deltaproteobacteria bacterium
GTTCAGGCCGAAGGATAAAAACCTATGGATCCCTCTCTCTGGCAAATCCCGGTGCTTTTTGGTGTCGGAGTGGTCGCGGGCATTCTCAATGTGCTGGCCGGTGGTGGATCTTTATTGACTCTGCCGCTGCTGATCTTTATGGGGTTGCCCTCGGCCATGGCCAACGGCACCAACCGCATTGCGATTTTTTGTCAGAATCTTTTCGCGATTCGCGGCTTCCGCCAGCGCGGCATGCTGCCCATGAATCTGGCCCTGTTGTGCACCCCGCCCGCGCTTCTCGGCAGCTGGTGGGGGGCCAACCTGGCCATCAGCCTCGATGATCAGCTATTCAAACGGCTGCTGGCGCTGATTATGCTGGGGGTCTTGATTTTTACCGCCCTTGATCCCATGAAGCGTTTTCGTCGGCAGGAAAGGGAATTCAGTCTGCGGCGCAAACTGGTGCTGGTGGTCAGCTTTTTCGGGGTGGGTGTTTACGGAGGGTTCGTGCAGGCTGGCGTCGGTTTTCTCGTGATCACCGCCCTGCTCGCTCACGGGCTTGATCTGGTGAGGATTAACGCCATCAAGGTCTTTGTGATTTTTGCCTACACCTTTATTGCCCTGGGAGTTTTTATTTATCACGATCAGATCAACTATGGGCTCGGCTTTGCCCTGGCGGCAGGGAATTCCCTCGGTGGAATGCTGGGCCCGAAACTGGCGGTTGACAAAGGCCACGACTGGATCAAAAAGGTTGTGACCATTACGGTGGCCGTCTTTGCCCTGAAGCTGCTGTTTTTCCCCTGAAACTCAAGGCGGCGACGGTTGACGGCCATTGGTGCCCCACGTATGATAAACATCTGTCTTACTTGATTTCGAAAGGATTTTGCGGCCATGGCCGTTTTACCTATTTTACATTATCCCGATCCGCAGCTGAAAAAGTTATCTCAGGTTGTGGAACACTTTGACGACGAGCTGCGCCAGCTGGCCAATGATATGGTGGAAACCATGTATGACGCGCCGGGCGTCGGTCTGGCGGCCCCCCAGGTGGGTGAATTGAAACGTTTAATTGTGATCGACTGCGCGGGCAAGGAAGAGCCGCCCGACCTGTTGATTGCCGTCAATCCGGAAATTCAGGCTCAAGCGGGCGAATCCTGCGAAGAAGAAGGTTGTCTGTCGGTTCCGGGCTATTACGCGGCAGTGAAGCGCTTCAACCGGGTCGTGCTGAAGTATCAGGATCTCGACGGCCAGGCACGGCAGCGGGAAGCCGAGGGCCTGCTGGCGGTGGCCATTCAGCACGAAATTGACCATTTGCAGGGCATTCTTTTTGTCGATCATCTCTCACCCTTGAAAAGATCGATCTTCCGCAAAAAATATCTGAAACAACAACAGCAGAAAGTAGAAGCATGACCGCACAAGAAATTCGCACCGTCTTCATGGGCACGCCCGAATTTGCCCTTGACAGCCTGCGCGGCCTGATGGAAGCCGAGGTACAGCTGGTCGGGGTTTACACCCAGCCCGATCGACCCAAGGGGCGCGGCAACAAATTGACGCCGTCGCCGGTG
>JAACTI010000249.1 GCA_009993495.1 Deltaproteobacteria bacterium
GGGCCAGAATTGGCGGCCCGAGCAACAGGTTGACCCACCAAATGCCCGGCAAGGGTGATAAAACCTGGCGTTCGACCCATGTTTTCGCCATCAGGCTGAGATTGTAGTAAAGAAAGAAGATCACAATGGCGACAGTCGCCTTGCTATAGCGACTGCTGCGCGGAGCGCTGCGGCTTAAGGGGATCGCGAGCAACGCCAGTAAAATAGTGGTTGGGCCGGTGGTCAAGCGCCACTGATATTCGGCAATTTCTTCCGCATTTGTGGATCTGGCCAAGTGGGCGCTGGTGGCGGCTTTGCGGTTGTAGGGCCGGGGCGCAACCTTGGAGGTCAACTGCAGCAAGTTTTTGCCGAAGGACACCCGCCGCACTCGTTCGCTGCTTGTTGCTAAAATGTAGTGTTCTCCGTGCTCAAAGAGAATTGATGCGGGGTTTCCTTGGCCGTCGTCAAGCTGCTGCGCGGTTTCGGCAAAGGTGACGCGCCGGCCGTATTCACCCAATTCCCAGACGTAAACTCCCTGGGCCAGCTTGCGTGCATAATCAATTTTCTCGGTAAAAAAAACCAGATTATCCCCCAGTTCGTAAAAACGACCCGCTTCAACTTTGGCAAAGTTGAAATCTTCTTTGGCCCCGGCTTCTGCGGCATAAATCTGTGCGTAAGCCCAAGGGCGGGCGTAAAGAGACAGGCCGCTGACCAGCAGGGCGAGGGGCAGGGCGAGAAAAAACACCGATTTGATAACCCGCCCCGGCCCGATACCACAGGCTTCCATGGCGGTCATTTCGTTGTCAGCGTGAAGTTGGCTTAAGGCGAGGACAATCGCTAGATAAAGCGTGACGGGCAGTAAAACTTCAAGGGCAATGAGAATTTTAAAAAAAACCAGCGCGGCCACCGCTTGCCCGGCCAGCAATCCATTGACCGCATCGTTAAGGAAGCGGGTCGCACTGTAGCCCGCAAAGATGATCATCAGCACCAGGCCGATGGCTATTTGGGGGGACAGGATATCGCGAAGGATGTGACGCTCAAGAATCACGGGGAACTCATTCCGTCGGAACGACGCCGAAGTTGCTGTAAAATAGTTTTTTTGTTGACACCGCCCCGCTGGCTTTTCTATTTTCTGTCAGTTTGAACTATGCCCAAGGCTGATGGGGCGTGATCCTATCATGCCTTGATAAAAGGCGGCAAGAATCAGACGATCTTGGCGCATAACGAAAGGAATTTAGCAGATGAAGGCAATTATTCTCAGTGCTGGTCAGGGCAAGCGGCTTCTGCCCCTGACGGCGGAACGACCCAAGTGTGCCGTTGAAATTCATGGTCAGTCGATGATCGAATGGCAGATTGATGAACTGCATCGCTGCGGGGTGGAGGATATCTGTGTGGTGCTCGGTTATGGTGCCGAAACGGTTGAAAAATTGCTTGCTGAGCGTTATGGCGCGGGCAAGGTGCGGACAATTTTTAATCCCTTTTACGCGGTATCCGACAATCTTGGTACCTGCTGGGTGGCACGGGCGGAAATGACCGCAGATTTCATCATTCTGAATGGCGACACCCTGTTTCAGGCGCCGGTGCTGGCAAAGCTGCTGGCTTCACCGGCGCACCCGGTGACGGTGACAACGGATCGCAAGCCCGGCTACGACAGTGACGACATGAAGGTCATTCTCGAGGGCGAGCGCCTGCTGCGGATTGGCAAAGATCTCCCCCTTGATCAGGTTCATGCCGAATCTATTGGCATGCTGTTGTTTCGCGGCGAAGGTTGCGCTCTGTTCCGGAATACGGTTGAACGCGTTTTACGCGATACCGCCGGGCTGAAACGCTGGTACCTTTCGGTGATCGATGAACTGGCCCAACAGCATCCGGTCGCGACCTGCTGTATTGAAGGGTTGCTCTGGGGTGAAGTCGATTGCCCGGAAGACCTGCCCCATGCCGAAGACGTTGTACGCGGCATTGCCCAAGCCGGTGCGGTTGCCTAGCGCGCCGGCTCGGGGTTCTTTGGCGAAATACTCCAAAAAAGCCCGAGATTCCTCTTATGGTGATCTCGGGCTTTTGTTACTCCGGAGCTGAAGAGAGACACAATTAGTTTGAAAGATTATCCTGAGATTGTGCGGTGAGAATTTTTTCCACCAATTGCCAGTCCTCCAACTTATCCACATCCACCGCCGCTTCGGGCTGGGTCATCCACACTGCGCCAGCATTAACCCCCATGGCAGCCGAAAGCCTCGCCAGCCCCTGCTCCAGGGTTAAACGACCGCAAAGATAACGCAGCACGGCAGTTACCCCCAGGGTGCGGACAATTTTGAGGGGGTGCTTGCGTTGCTCTTCGACGCGACGCCAGAAGAGCGCCGCCTGACGACCTTGAGGGGTGAGAAACGCAAACAGATTGCACCCGCAATAGTTGGCCCCGCGCAGGCGCGTAATGGTGCGACGGCCTTCAGGAAAGGCGTTGGTCACCAGTTCGGCGGGGGCGATCCCGGCAACCACATCTGCCTTGGCTGCCAGGGCTCCGGCGGCAAAATGTTCAATCATCTCTGGCGTCAGCAGAGCATGGTCGGCAGTGGTCAGCAGGGCTGGGATCTCCGCTGAAATCAGGTCGAGGGCGGCGCGGGCACTCAGGCTGGGTGAAGAAGCGTTCTCTTGCCAGCGCAGGTTTCCAGCGGCGACCCGCCGGGCGAGTTCAGGCTCCTGCTCAAGCAAGCGGGTGGTCGAACCGCAAACCAGGCACGAATCGACGCTGGGTGCTGCCGCCAAGGCATCCAGTACTCTGAGAATCATGGGCTTGCCCCCAACCGGCACCAGCGCTTTGCAGCTGACGCCGGCGGCACTGGCGACCGGGTCGCTGGGGCCACGATCACCGGCGAGGATAATTGCCGCGAACTTGCCTTTTTTTTCGGATTTCACCATGGGGCCGATCCTTCCTGGCGGAGGGTTTTCTCATAAATGCGATAGCGTTTGTAAGCCCAGCCGCCGATGGATTCGATGATCTTGCGCATACCGGTATTGCTTTCCAGGATCCACGACATTTCCGCTTGCCGCATCCCGCGCTTACGCACCTCGGGCTGAAGTGCGGTAATCATCATCAGTGCCAATATGGCTCCCAGACGGCTGTCCTGATAGCGTTGGCGGACACCCATCAACGGAACCCGACCACTTTTGATTCCGCTGATTTTGAGACGCCACAGCAGTTTCAGCCAGCCGAAAGGCAAGAGCCTGCCGTTAAGGTCACGAATGGCCTCGTTCAGGTTGGGGAAAACCACCATCATCGCGGCCGGTTCGCCGTCAACTTCGGCGATACGGACAAACTCACCCGGCACTAGGAGTTTGAGGTTTTTCCCCAGTTCGGTAAATTCTTCATCGGTAAAGGGAATAAACCCCCAATTTTCCGCCCAGGCGTCTTCGAAAATATCTTTAATGATCGCCAAATCCTGCTGAAAATTTTTCCAATTCAACGGTCTTAGCTTCACCCGCTTGCCCAGACGTGCTGCCAGACGATCCAACTCAACCGGCACCGTAAAATCGGTCGCGATCTGATAGGCGAGAAGATCCTGGATGCCTTGATACCCCTGGGCGTTGATCTGTTGCGCATAATAGGGACGGGCGTGACCCATCATAATGGCTGGCGGGCTATCAAAACCTTCGACCAGCAGGCCGCATTCTTCGTTGATGGAAAAATTGAAGGGGCCACGTACTCTAGCCATCCCGCGGCTGCGCAGCCAGTTTTCCGCCCTATTGAAGAGGGCCGCGAAAACCTCAGCGTCATTTTCGGCTTCAATGAAGCCGAAAAAACCCGTGCTGTCGCCATATTGCTGCAGATGAAGTTGATCAATTTGGGCACTGATGCGACCCAAGGTTTGATTTCCGCGGCGGGCGATCCAGGTTTGTACCTCGGCATGCTGGTAATAAGGGTTGTGCGTGGAAAAGTGCATTTTTCGTTCGAAAAACAGCGGCGGTATCCAGGCAGGATCGTCACGATACACTGACCAGGGCAGGCGCAGAAATTGGTGGAAATGCTGCCGGCTATCTGCCGGAAAAATTTCCACTGGGGCCAAACTCTCATGCGTTTCCAGGAGTGTTTGGGGAGATTTTACTCGCGGTGAGGTCATGGCTTGTCGTCACTTCTTGAGAATGGGTCGGGATGCGGAGCCTGATGCAGAGAACGTAAAACACGTTCCCTAACCTTCAAGGATGAAGTGCATTGTATATTGATAGAATTCTATGCTGGATTTCAAGGGTTTTATTTTGTAGAATCAGCGGCTGTTTGCTTCTGAACCTTTTTGCGGAGTTTTTGTGACCAACCCGACCCTCGATAAATTCGGTTATCCCGAAAGTTTAATTGAAGAAACTTTCCATTGGGTTGTGCTCCTGCGGCCGGCCCAGGTAACCCTGGGGTCTCTGGTGCTGGTATGCAAGGAACCGGTGCAGGCGCTTTCAGATCTGAGCATGGACGCTTTCGTGGAATTGCAACAAGTGATCGAAAGAGTGGAGCGTTCTTTGCATAAAACTTTCGATTACGACAAGATCAATTACCTGATGTTGATGATGGTTGATCCCGATGTGCATTTTCACATCATCCCGCGCTATAGCGCGAAACGGATTTTTGAGGGGGTTGAGCTTCAAGATACTGGCTGGCCCGGCCCGCCTGATCTGGCCTCTTGCAATGAGTTAAACACCACGACTATGCATGCCCTGCGCAGGCATTTGCTGACGATTTGGGGCTGATATCTTTTACAATGGAATTTGAATTATGGATGAGCTGAATGCGACACCAACCGAAAACACCCTCTCTCTGCGCCTGGGTGATTTTTCAACTTTAGCTGAAGCCCTTGATTATGCCGCCGCGGGCCAGACCGGTTTTAATTTTTATTCCGGCAGGGGTGAACTGGCGTGCGTTCTTTCTTATACTTTGCTGCGCACTCAAGCCCGGATTCTCGCGGGCAAACTTCTTAGCCTGGGCTTGCCGCGCGGATCTCACTTTGCGTTAATTGCTGAAACCGATGCTGAATTCGTGCGTTTTTTCTTCGCCTGTCAGTATGCCGGGCTGGTTCCGGTGCCCTTGCCGGCGGCGCTTCACCTGGGTGGACATCAGGCCATAGTCGAAAAAATGCGTGGACTTCTGGCGGCCTGCGGTGCCAGTGCCGCCATGGCAACCCTGCCTTTTTTCGATTTTTTATCTGAAGCGGCAGGCAGGCTACAAATCACCCATGTCGGTTGTCCGGATGACTTTGATCGTTTGCCGGAATCCGCCGCCATCCTCTGCCCCTTGGGCCCGACAGAAACGGCTTATCTGCAATATACCTCGGGGAGCACCCGTTTCCCCCGCGGCGTGGTGATTAACCAGCAAACGGTAATGGCCAATCTGGCCGGGATTACTGAGCACGGCTTGTGTGTGCGCCCCGGCGATCGTTGTACCTCGTGGCTGCCCTTCTACCACGATATGGGACTGGTTGGTTTTCTGCTGGCACCCCTCGTTTCCCAGTTGTCCGTCGACTATCTGAATACGCGTGATTTTGCCGTGCGTCCACGCTTGTGGCCGGCATTGATTTCACGTAACCGCAGTACCATCTCTTACAGCCCCACCTTTGGCTATGCTCTCTGCGCCCGGCGGATGCGTCCGGCCGATATCGCTCAATATGACCTAAGTTCCTGGCGCATTGCCGGCACCGGTGCCGAACCCATCCGTCCCGATGTTCTCGAAGGCTTTGCCGAGGTTTTTGCGGCGGCGGGGTTCCGCTCCCAGGCCTTTGTGGCCTCTTACGGAATGGCCGAATGCTCCCTGGCGATCAGCTTCGCGCCCCTTAATCGTGGGCTGGAACTTGACCGGATTAAGAGTGAAGATTTGGTTGAAAAGGCGCTGGCGGTCTCAGCCCTCAGCGATTCCACCGACCCGAACATTAAAGACATGGTTTTCTGTGGCCGGGTGCTGCCGGGCCATGAATTGGAAGTTCGCGATGGCCAGGGACGGGCGCTGCCCGAACGACACTGCGGGGTTTTGTTCGTGCGCGGCCCAAGCGTGATGAGTGGTTATTTGAACGATCCCCAGGCAACCGCCGAAGTCTTAAGTTGTGATGGCTGGCTCAATACCGGCGATCTTGGCTATCTGGTCGACGGTCAGGTGGTCGTGACCGGGCGGCAGAAAGATTTAATCATCATTAACGGGCGCAACATCTGGCCGCAGGATCTCGAAGTATTGGCCGAGGAGCTACCCGGCATTCGCTTGCGTGATGCCGCCGCCTTTTCCGTCCCCGGGGTCGAGGGGGAAGAAACGGTCGTATTGGTGGTGCAGTTTCGCTATTCCGGCGAAACGGAGCGCATCTTGTTAATTGACAGTTTGCGCCGCCGGGTGCGTGAAGAGTTTGGCTTTGATTGTTTTGTCGAGCTTGTTCCACCGCGCACCTTACCGCAGACCTCGTCCGGCAAGCTTTCGCGTACTGCGGCGCGCAAAAGTTTTCTTGAGCGTCAGCACCAGGCTCCCAACTTTCCCCTTCTCCTCCAGCAAACCGGTAGTTAAGGGGCAATGCCTACCGATTTTCCCTTGAAATCAAGGCAGACAAGACCGGTTCATTGTGTTGGCGTAACCGGCGGCACGGGTTTCATCGGCAAGGCGATCATTCATCAACTTACCCAGGCCAAGCTGGCGGTCAGGGCGCTGGTACGTCCGGCTTCTCGTTCAGCTTGTTTCGATCATCCACATTTGACCTGGGTCTCCGGCCATCTAGGTGATTCGCAAAGCTTGCAACGCTTGGTTGCCGGAACGGATGCCCTTGTCCACTGTGCCGGAGCCGTGCGCGGACGAAATCTCGCGGATTTTGCCCCCACCAATATTGACGGCGTTGCCAATCTCGTTCGCGCAGCGAGAGGGACGGGTACCTGCCGGCGTTTTTTGCACCTCTCCTCTCTTGCCGCGCGCGAACCGCATCTTTCAGCCTATGCCGCAAGCAAAAATCAGGGCGAACGGGTGCTGCAAAAGGAAGCGGGAGATCTGTGCTGGACGATTTTGCGACCGCCGGCCGTTTATGGCCCCGGTGAGCGTGAATTGCTGCCCTTGCTCCAGTGGTTGCGGCGTGGCTTGCTCTTTACGCCTGGCGCCGAAGCGGGGCGCTTTTCCATGATTTTTATTTCAGACCTGGCGGGTGCTGTCCAAAATTGGCTCCAAAGCGATACGGACTGCGGTGGTTGCTATACTCTGGATGATGGAACCCCCCAGGGGTACACTTGGGACGACCTGCGGGACATCGGAAGGGATGTCTTCAGCCGCTCTGTTCACCGCATCAAGGTTCCCGCGTCCCTCCTTGGCGCGGTGGCTGGCTTTAACCTTGCACTCGCGCGCCTCGGTGGTTATCGCCCCATGCTGACTCCCGGCAAGGTGAGAGAGCTCTGTCATCCCGATTGGGTGTGTGATCATCGTGAGTTTAGTCGTGTCACCGGGTGGCAGCCCCAGGTTGTTTTAGCCGAAGGCTTATGCCGTCTTTTTGTCCGCTGATGGTTTGGATAAAACCTTAATTGAGGCGTTGCAAAAAATCACCAACTGCGGCATTACTGCAACGGTCATTGCGGTTTTTGGTAGCACGGACTCGCCACTTTGTTCGAAAGAATCTGTGACATTCTTTAAATTTTTTGACCATAAATTCTTTGGTCTTTTTTGCAGATTTATTGACGCCCCCCATCCGTAAATTCCTGGGAGAACCTGAATGCCTGTACCTGATTACGCGGAAATCCTCGCAGACGTCGAGGATCTGATCCGCCGCTTTATCAAGAATCCGGTCACGATTGAAGAAGACACTGAACTGGTTAATGGACTGGGCCTCGATTCTTTACTGGTGATGGAAGTGATTCAAGAGGTCGAAGATCGCTTTGATATTTTCTTTCCTTTGAATACTCTCGCTGAAATTCGCACCGTCAAAGATTTTGTCTTGCAAATTCAGCGCGAAATCGGAGGCTGAATCATGGGACTGTTTGATAAACTGGCCAATATTGCGGCGGCGCGTCAAGGGCTGGAAGCCTTTGGCGTTGATCCCTTTAACGTGGTTATTGAGGAAATCCTCTCTCCCACCGAAGCGCGGATTGGTGGCCAGCCGGTTTTGCTGGCGGGAACTAACAACTACCTGGGCTTAACCTTCGATCCTGGCTGCATGGCCGCCGCCTGCCAGTCGATTAACGCCGAAGGAACCGGCACCACCGGTTCGCGCATGGCCAATGGCACCTACGCCGGTCACCTGAAGCTCGAAGAAGAATTAGCGACCTTTTATGATTGTCGCAAGGGAATTGTTTTTTCAACCGGTTTTCTCGCCAACCTCGGGATGATCACCGCCTTGGCCGGCCCAGGGGATGCGATTCTCATCGATGCCGACTGTCATGCCAGTATCTACGATGGCTGCCGCATGAGTGGCGCCGACATTATTCGTTTTCGGCACAACTCTGCCATCGACATGGAAAAAAAGCTTAAGCGCCTGGGGGCACGAACGGAAAATACCCTGATCATTGTTGAAGGCATTTACAGTATGCTGGGTGATCGTGCGCCACTCAAGGACATAGTCGCGCTTAAGCGCCAGTATGGTGGCATGCTGATGGTTGATGAGGCCCATTCACTGGGTGTTCTCGGCGAAAAAGGGCGCGGCATGGCCGAAGACGCCAAGGTCGAAGCCGATGTGGATTTTATTGTTGGCACCTTCAGTAAAAGTTTAGGTGGCATTGGTGGTTTCTGCGTCGGCAACCATCCGGGGCTGGATCTCATTCCTTACGCGAGTCGGCCTTATATTTTTACCGCTTCGCCCTCACCGGCGACCATTGCCTCCACCCGCGCGGCCTTGCCCTTGCTGCGCGATGGTGTCGCCCTGCGCAAGCAGGTGTGGGAAAACGCGACCTCACTCTACACCCGTTTGCAGCAAATGGGGTTCAAGCTTGGCCCCGAGATCAGTCCGGTGATTGCCGTGCGCCTGGGTGCGCGGGAAGAATCCCTTGCCTTCTGGCAGGTCATGCTCAACAGCGGAGTGTATGTCAACCTTGTTTTGCCGCCTGCCGCGCCCAGCAACAGCTGTTTGCTGCGTTGCAGCCTGAGTGCTGCCCATACCCCCGCACAGATCGAAAAAATCGCCGAAGTCTTCAGCACAACACGCGCCCAACTGGCCGGTTGATAACTGGAAGCGGAAAATCTGCGGTGAAAAACTTCTGGAGATCAGCCCACTGCGCTGGTTGCGCCCAGAAAATCGCGGCGCCGGAGCGAAAGCCGAAAGCCTCAATCGGGGCTAAGTTCCTCGGCCTTCTCTTCGGCTCAGTATGACGTTCCGATTTTCAAGGTCATTGTGACTCTGTGCAACTTGCGCGTGATTTAACCCGTCTTTTTAGCCCCCTCGTGTTTCCCCCTGGTGAAGAGTTACAATTTGGAGACTCCTTTTCAAAATTTCCGTCGGATGATGAACCATGAGTCTCACGGGGGCACAGAGCCGCCTGGGGGAAAATTTGATTTGCTCCGGGTTTTCCCGCCAGGCTTTGTCGTGGTATAAGGGGCGCGCTTTAGACACCTGATTCCCCCGGAAAGGCTTAGCCGGATTCTTATGCGTTTGATGGTTCATTTTGCTCGTTCTTATCCTTGGCAAACCCTGATGATGTTAGTTGCCCTGATGGCAGCAGGCATCTTTGAAGGTGTTGGACTGACGGCTCTACTCCCACTTTTGCAAATAGCTGTCGATACGAACACAGCGGCTGGTTTGACCAGCGGGTCCCGTTCCGGCGAAACCATGCTCAATGTTTTGGCGTTCATGGGGGTGCAGCCAAGCGTCGAATCACTGCTGGTGATTATTATGACCGGGGTGCTGTTGAAGAGCGCTCTGGTGCTGCTGGCCAACAAGAAGGTCGGCTATACGGTTGCCCATGTTGCCACAGATCTGCGCCTGACCCTGTTGCGTTCTTTGCTGAATGCCCGCTGGGAATATTTTTTAAACCAGAGAGTTGGCAGCTTGGCCAATGCCGCGGCCTCAGAAGTCATGCGGGCGTCAAATGCCTACCTTTTTGGTGCCACCGCGGCGGCTTTTTTTATTCAGGCAATTGTTTACAGCCTGGTGGCCCTGACCATCAACTGGCAAGCGACATGCGCTGCTCTGGCGGCAGCTTTGCTGGTGTTGATGATGCTCAACTGGTTGGTACGGATGACAAATCGTGCCGGCAGCAAACAGACGCGGTTATTGCAATCCCTGTTGGCGCGATTGACGGACAGCCTCCATTCGGTGAAACCCCTCAAGGCGATGGGACGTGAAAATTTAGCCGATGCTTTGTTGCAAAGCGATACCCATAAACTTAACAAAGCCCTGCGCAAACAAGTTTTTTCTAAAGCCGCCCTCAAGGGTGTCCAGGAACCGATTCTGACCCTGCTCGTGGTTATTGGTCTCTATCTGTCTTTGGTGAGCTGGAAAATCGAACTTCCCACCGTCATGGTGCTAACTTTTTTGCTGGTGCGCGTGTTGGTGCAGTTGAGTAAGGTGCAGCGCCAGTACCAAGAGATGCAAGGTTGCGAAAGCGCTTATTGGTCACTTCAAGAAAAAATTTGTGGCGCCGAAGCGGAAAAAGAAGTGTCCACCGGCACGCGCGATCTCCACTTAGAAACGCAGCTCCGCCTGGAAAATATCCATTTTTCCTACGGTGAAATTCCGATCCTTGCCGGGCTTTCGTTGGATATTCTGGCTGGAACCTTTACCGCAATCGTCGGGCCTTCCGGTGCGGGGAAGACCACGCTGGTGGACTTGGTGACGGGCCTGCTGCGCCCCCAGCAGGGCAAGGTGTTGCTCGATGGGGTGTCACTGGAGGATATCGACCTGATGACGTGGCGGCGCCAGATCGGTTATGTTCCCCAGGACATCATGTTGTTGCATGACTCGATTCGCACCAACATTACCCTCGGGGATGACAGCCTGACGGATCACGACGTCGAAGACGCGCTGCGTGCTGCCGGGGTCTGGGATTTTGTCAACGCCTTACCTGAAGGAATTTACAACACCGTTGGCGAGCGTGGCACCAAGATTTCCGGTGGTCAGCGCCAGCGCATTGCCATAGCCCGCGCTCTGGCGCACCGTCCACGCTTGTTGATTCTCGACGAGGCCACCAGTGCCCTGGATCCCGAAAGCGAAAGGGCCATTTGCCGCACTATGCACGAGTTGCGTGGGCAACTCACGCTCCTGTCTATTTCCCATCGGCCCGCGTTGGTGGAAGCTGCCGATCAGGTTTACCTGCTTGAAGGCGGACGTGTCGTCGAGGTCTCTTCACCCCCAAACCTGGCAGAGCCTTATGGTGAAGACCCTAAGAGGGGCATTGAGGTTCCAACGCCGTAAGACGGACTTTGCACGCCGCCATCAATCTTTGGCAACGATATCGAAAAGATGTTCGCTGCGCTGCCGAACGCTCAGGCGGCGGAAACGGTCGAGGGCGTCGGCAAGGCGGGCAATGCGACCCTCGATATCGGACACCGTCAATCTTGGAAAACGGTGATCATGATAGGCGCGGCGATTGGGGCCTGGCCGGTGCATATTCAGTTGTGTCAGCGCGGCCTTGCTGCGGGCCAGAGCCTTTGCACAGAGCCGTTGGGTGAAAGGTACCGCCGGAAGGGCACCGGCGTCACTGTAGGCAGCGTCCAGCACATCGAGGATGCGTTCGCAGGCCAAGGCGCCCTGCTGTGCGGCGACATAGTGTGCAAACAAGACGTCACGCTCAGACGGAGCCTCCTCAGACGCGCTGCCGTCGAGGATGCCACCCAGCGCCGCAATCAGCTCATCGATAGTGAAGCATTCATGGCTAAGCCGGTTCGGTAGCCCCTGGAAATCATAGTCATAGGTGGGATCAAAAGTATTGAGATAGGATACCGCCGGCACACCGAGCGCGTGGCTTTCCACCGCCGTGGTGCAGCCGTTATGTACCAGAGCCTTACAGGCCAACAGCCAGGGTAAGACGTTGCCCTGGTGACTGACGTGAACCCTTTCGCAGCGCTTAGCGACCTCGTGATAGAGGGAGTGATCTTCGCTGGGGTGGGGTCGCACAACGAGGTTGATCCCCGGCAGAGCCTGCTCCAAAACCGGAATCATTGTCAGGAAGTCATTCAGAATGGATCGCTTGTGGATTTCCAACCCCGCCGCAAAGTCCCGCGGCATTCCCTTACCCGCTTGACCAAGCTGACGGGGTTTCGACGAATCCTTTGCGGGTGCGAACAGGCCGAGGGTGGGCAGGTAGGGATTGACGTCGGTGAAGTTGGTGTTAATCAGCAAGAAGTCACCGAACTCGTCGCGAATTTCCTGCACCGCTGGGTTGAAAAACGACCGCAGCTCGGGCCTCAGCATATCTCCGCGCGGGTTCCCGGTTAGATGCATGGGCAAGTTCGGCGGCATGTGCGGATAGTTTTGCAGCAGCTCGCGGTTCTCCTCGCCCCAGGCGAACAGATGGGAAACCTGCCGCACGGTTGCGGGTGACAACCGCAGGGAGTAAAAGACCTCTGCTGGCGGGTGAACCAGAGCCTCTTCCTCCCAGGCAATGATGTCGTGCCCCAAGCCGCGGATGATGCGGAACATCAGGTCGCTCATGCTGCGCATGCTTTTGGCACAGTAGATGCCACGCCGAAGGCCGGCGATTGCGAAATGCACATACGCGCGCGACCCGATCACGACCGGGTAGCCACGTTCGGCGGCGCAGCAGGATAGCAAAAGTTTGGCGTCCAACTCGCGGACCTGGCTTTCCACCGGCAGGATCAATGTCGGAGACGTATTCATATCAATCGAGCCACCGTCAGTCGTGCCAATCGACGGGGCATAAAGACTCCCAGTGCCGATCAAGCTGTTCAAAAAGTGAAGTATCACGGGTGATAATACCGACCTCGTGATTCAAGTGGTAAGACGGCAGGGTCCAGTTGAAACTACCGAACGCAGTATGGTGGTGATCGGCCGTTTCTGCAAGCACGAACTTCAGGTGCATCGGCACCTTGTCCGCACCGCCAAGTCGTGCGATACGCACCCCGGCAGAGGTCAAGCGTCGTTCTACCCGAGGCGGTACCCGACGGGCTGTGTGTTCAGCCAACACCTCGACCTGAGCACCCTTGGCCGCTAATCGCGCCAGGCAGGTGACGAAAGCCGGGTTGCGGAGGTGAGAGGCGGCAAGGCGAATCCGGCTGCCGCTGCCGTAGGACTTAAACAAGCATTCAATGGGATGCGGGCCGCGACGCGGCCAGAAATGCAGCTGGGTATCACCAAAATCTGCATCGCGCAGACTGCCGGGGGCATGCCGCCAAAATAGCCAGGGCCCATTCTGGTGCAGGTCGCGGACATGTGCGGCAAGACACGCGACGATGTCTGGATCGTTTATCTCAACCAGAAGGTTATGGGCAATATGATGGTCCCCGATGCGGGCAAGGGCATTTGGAGACTCTTCAGGGCAGTCGCCGGAGGGGTTAAACGAGCCCATCAGCGCCACCGGTACTGGGGCCGAAAAACAGTAGATTTTTTCGTGGACTTGAGGCTTCCAAGCTAACCCGAATGGTGCTGGGATGCCGCGCATAGCGATGGTGCGCAAGCCGTCACCAAGACCGCCGGTCGCGGACAGCAGGGCGATGACCGCAGCGTTGGCCTGCGCGATGCGCGGTCGGCCTTCGAGTACAAGCCGCACATCAACCCCGCGACTCGCTGCAGCCAGGAGGTCGCGCGCCAGCGGTCGGTCACGGAAGTAATAGGTAACCCACGCGACCTGTCCCCCGGCTGGCACTGCGGCCAAGCGCCGGGTCAGTAGTTGACGTAATGCCAGCGGTCGATCAGGGCCGCCGAAATGTGCCTGGAAGCGAGGCTGGCTCATCGACAGGTCTCAAACGTTAATAACAGGTGGTTAATTTCTGCTGGCTCGATCAGAAACGATCCCGGGTGAGCTGGCGGGAGTTGTGGTTCCGACTCTTGCACCAGGTTCGGCTATGTAACATAGGGCGCCGGGGCTGGTCAACCGGATTTCTTGAACAGCTTTTTCGGATCAGTGAACACCGAGAACTTTCTCGACGACGCAAGACCGCAATAATTCGCGAGCGAACGGACGCATTATGTGGGAGCGGCTCTTATGCCTCTGATATTTCTCGGACCCTGTAACCCAGAGGATTTCGTAAGATGGCGCAGGGATTTTTCGTGTCAGCAAGGCATGATGATCACTGCCTTGCAGGGGCACTTTTGGCTTAGACCTCCTGGTTGATGCTGCGGGTGAAAACAATAAACCTGTGGTGTCTTGGGTTCTCGCGCCGGGGCTTGTCGTGGTATAACGGGCACAGTTTTAGACACCCGCCCCTTAACCACCTCATCTTTCGTCGCTTGCGGGTTATTTTCCTCGCCGCCCAAAACGAAGGAATCATACGCATGGGAAGACCTGTGGTAACCGTCAACTTTAAACGCCGGATAGCTCTATTTCTGGGGGTGTTGCTGCTTCTGGCTGCCAGCCTTGTGCCGACGGTTAACTGCTCTGCGGTGGATTTACTTGCCGACGAACAACTCTTTGTCGAGATCGATACTCAAATGGCCACAGATCAGGTTCGGCAGGCCCTGCAAGGGCTGGCGCGCCTGCAAAATCAGTACGGAGCCCGGGTTGAAATCCTGTGGCGCATGGCCCAGGGCCACTATGAGCTGGCGCGAAAGCTTAAGGGGGAACAGCGGCAGGAACATTTTCAGCAGGCCGAAGCCTCTGCCCGCGCCGCCATTGAGCGCGACCCGGAAAATGACGAAGGTTACAAATGGCTGGCGGTTGCTTTGGGAGCTGGGGTCAAAAATGCCGATACGCGCAGCCAAATCACGCGGTCGCGGTTGGTGAAAGAAAATATTGAAAAAGCCTTGGCTCTTGACCCTGAAGATGACATTTCCTGGTTGATTCTCAGCCGCTGGCATTACAAAATTTCGCGTCTGGGTTTTTTGGCCCGCACCCTGGCTAAAATTGTCTATGGTGGTTTACCTAAAGCCAGCATGGAGGCGGCGGAAAAGTCTCTGTTACGCGCCATTGCCCTGCACGATCGCATTGCCCACCGCTATAATCTCGCCAAAGTTTACGCTCAGCAAGGTAAACACGCCCAAGCCATCGCCCAGCTCGAAAAAGCTCTGACCCTGCCCGTGAGTTTCCCGGAAGAAGCCGAAGATCTTGAAAAAGCCCACCGAAGATTGAAAGAGTGGCAAAAAAGGTAGGCTAGCGGGCGACGGTTCAGACCCCACATCCCAACCAGTATTCAGCCACATCCAGCATGCGGCAGGCGTAACTCCATTCGTTATCGAACCAGACCATCATTTTCAGCAAAGTGCCATCACTGACCCGGGTTTGCGTGCCATCGACAATCGCCGAACGTGAATCGGTGTTGAAATCGACGGAGGCGTGGGGTTCTTCTGTATAGCCCAGCAACCCCTGCAGGTCGCCGTTGGCCGCCTCTTGAAAAATCGCGTTCACGGTGGACACCGTTGTCGGCTGATAGAGGTTAATCGATAGATCCATCAGGGAAACGTTGATGGTCGGCACCCGCAGATGCAGACTTTCGATCTTGCCGTGCAACTGAGGCAGGAATTTGGTAATTCCCTGATGCAGGGCCGTTTCCACCGGCACCAGCGACTGCATCGCGCTGCGCGACAAGCGCAGATTAGGGTGATGGTAGCGATCAATCACGGGCTGATCGTTCATCGCCGAATGGATGGTGGTGGTCAGGCCATTTTTGATTCCCAGATGGCGATCGAGCAAGGCCAATATGGGCACAACGCAGTTAGTGGTGCAAGAGGCGCTGGAAACAATGCGGTGTTCGGGGCGCAGACTCTGGTGGTTGTAGCCGAAGACCACCGTCGCATCAATGTCGTCTGCCCCTGGCTGCGAAAACAACAGGCGGCGCGCACCGCTGTCCAAGTGCTTGGTGGCGGTTGCCCTATCGGTATAGCTGCCGGTACATTCCAGCAGCAAATCGATCTTCAGCTCTTCCCAGGGAAGCCGACCAGGATCGGTCTGACTCAAAATTCTGATGGGGTTTTTATCGATCATCAGCCTATCGCCCACGGCTTCAACCGCCATGGGAAAACGGCCATGGGTGGTGTCGTAGCGGGTCAAATAGACCAGGGTTTCCAGGTCGGCGAGCTCATTAATTGCCACCACCTGTAAATTGTGTCGGCCAGGGCGGGTATAAATGGCGCGCAGCAGCGCCTGGCCAATGCGCCCATAACCGTTGATAGCTACCCGATAGGACAAATCTTAACCCCTTTCGTTGTTATTCGATCGCAGTTGCAACCTGTGGCAGGGCTGCACCGCCCCCCAGAACCGCAAACAGGTGCACCTGATTCGTTAGCTTGGCCAGGCGCAGTGCAACCAGGCCTTGTTTGGCCGTAAAGAGTGCGCGCGCGGCATCAAGAACCCCGAGATAATTGTCCAGGCCATGCTCATAGCGCAGCTTGGCCAGGCGTTCGGCTTCAGCTGTTGCGGTCACCAGGCCCTGCTGGGCCAGGAGCTGCTGATCAATCGTGCTTTTAACCGCCAGGGCGTCGGCGACTTCGCGAAAAGCGGTCTGAATAGTTTTTTCGTACTGGGCCAGGGCAATATCACGGTCGGTTTGGCTGACCCGATGAGCGGCCCAGGTGCGGGCGTCAAAAATCGGCAGGGTGAGACTGGGAGAAAACAACCAGGTTTGACTGCCCGCGCCGAAAAGGCCCGACAGTTCGCCACTGGCGGAACCCAAGAGGCCGGTCAGAGAAATACGCGGGAAGAAGGCGGCGCGCGCCGCCCCCAGAAAGGCGTAGGCTCCTTTAAGTTGATGTTCGGCCGCGAGGATATCCGGGCGCTGCAACAGAACCTCCGAGGGCAGGCCCGCCGAAATTTCGGCGGGGGCGGCAACGCCAGCAAGATTTGCGGGTAACAGCTGTTCAGCAACCTTGCCACCGGCGAGGAGGGTCAGGGCGTTTTTGTCCTGCGCCACCAATTGGGTAAAGCGCGCCAGATCCAGACGGGCGGCTTCAAGGGGAATCTGTGCCTGACGTAAATCGAGTTCGGTGGCGTAGCCGATGTCGAAACTTTTTTGAATCATGGCGTAGGATTGCTGACGGGTTGCCAGGGTCGCCTGGGCCAGTTGAAGATTTTCCTGGTCGGCGGCTAAGGTCAGGTAGGTTCTGGCCACTTCGGCAATGAGCGAAATTTGCCCCCCACGGCGCGCTTCTTCACTGGCGAAAAAGGCCTCCAGGGCCTGGGCTTTAAGGCTGCGGATGCGACCGAAAAAGTCAATTTCCCAGGCGCTGACGCCAAAATTAACCGCGTAAGATTCCATCACCTGGGAACCACCGAAACTGGCGCTTTGGGCCAGGCGTTGTTTGCTGTAAGCTCCCGTCGCATCCAGGGTTGGGTACAATTCGGAACCTTGAATGCCGTAAAGACCACGGGCGCGTTCGACATTCAAGCTCGCCAGGCGCAGGTCACGGTTGGATTCCAAAGCCAGGGCCACCACCTGGCGCAGCTTGGTGTCAGCGAAAAAATTTTGCCAGTTCAATTCTGCTGCCAGAGGGGCTTGAGGCTCGACGGTCGCTACCGTGTCGGCCTGAGGCCAGGTGGTCTCAATGGGTGGCTGCGGCTGAAGATATTCGGGGGCCAGGGTACAGCCGCCCAGAACCAGCCCGGCGGTTAGCAGGAGACTTGCAAGGGGTCTCGTCATGGGGTTTCTCCCGGATGTTTTTCATCGTTGTACTTCAGCGTCATCGGTTTTTTGTTTTTGCCCAGAGCTTTGGAGATAAGGACATAAAAGAGGGGCGCAAACAGGGTCACCAGAAAGGTTGCCGTGATTGTGCCGCCCAGTACGCCAGTGCCGATAGCGCGTTGCGCCCCCGACCCGGCTCCGCTGGCCAGGACCAGGGGTAAAATGCCGAAACCAAAGGCCAGCGAGGTCATAATGATCGGGCGCAACCTCAGTCGAGCTGCTTCGAGCGTTGCCTCAATCAGGCCCACGCCTTCATCGACGCGCGCCCTGGCAAACTGGACAATGAGGATAGCATTCTTAGTGGTCAAACCCAAGGTGGTGAGCAGGCCAATTTGGAAATAAACATCGTTGGGCATTCCCGAAAAACTCGCGGCTAGAGCTCCGCCGACAACCCCAAGGGGCAGACAGATCATAATGGCGATGGGAATCGGCCAGCTTTCATAAAGGGCTGCCAGGCAGAGGAAAATAACAAACACCGAAAAGGCATAGAGCAGGGGGGCCTGTGACCCCGCCATGCGTTCCTGATACGAAAGCCCGGTCCAGTCAAAACCTATCCCCTGGGGCAGCTTGGCAATCAGCTCTTCCATGGCCTGCATGGCATCGCCGGAACTATATCCCGGTGCGGGTTCGCCCCAAAAGTTAATGGAGGGAAAGGCGTTAAAGCGTTCGAGTTTTGGCGATCCGGTTGTCCAACGCCCGGTGGCAAAGGAAGAGAAGGGCACCATTTTCCCCTGGTTGTTGCGCACATAAAGTTTGTTAATATCTTGCGGCAGCATGCGATAAGGCGCATCGGCCTGCACGTAAACCCGTTTAACCCGCCCCGCCTGGATAAAATCATTGACATAAGCACCGCCAAAAGCGGCACCTATGGTGTTGTGAATAGAGGTAATGGGGATTCCCAGGGCGCCGGCCTTGTTCCAGTCGACGTCAACCCGGTATTCGGGGACATCCTGCATGCCATTGGGGCGCACCTTAACCAGGCGAGGATCCTGCGCCGCCATCCCCAGCAGCTGATTGCGTGCTGCCATCAATTGGGCGTGTCCCAGACCACCGCGGTCTTGCAGTTGCAAATCGAAACCCGAGGCTTGTCCCAGCTCGATAACCGCCGGTGGCGGAAAAGCGAAGACCAGCCCTTCTTTCATCTGAGAAAAGGCGCGCATGGCTCGTTCGGCAACGGCCCCGACCTTCAAGTCCGGGCGCTGGCGCTGATCCCAGTCTTTAAGTCTAACGAAGCCCAGAGCCATATTTTGTCCCTGCCCCGAGAAGCTGAAACCTGCCACCGACAGCATAGAATCAACGGCTTCTTTTTCGTTTTGTTCAAAGTGCTGCCGAACTTTGGTCAGCACGGCCTCGGTCTGCTCAAGGGTTGATCCCGAAGGGAGCATGGCTTGAACGAAGAGGATGCCTTGATCTTCATTGGGCAGATAAGATGTCGGCATGCGCTGTAACAGGTAGACCATGGCGACCATAATTAAAGCGAAAAGCACCAGATAACGGAATTTTTTGACCAGAACCCGGCCAACCAGACGCACATACTGATCACGTGCCTTGAAAAAAATGCGATCAAACCAGCGAAAAAAGGGACGTAAAAACCAGACAGCACCATCGGAAGGCTCGTGGCCTTTGGCCACTGGGCGCAGAAAACCGGCGCAAAGCACGGGGGTCAAAATCAGGGCCACCACCACCGACAGCAGCATGGAAGAAATCACCGTCACTGAAAACTGCCGGTAGATAACCCCGGTGGAGCCCGGGAAAAATGCCATGGGCGCAAAGACCGCCGACAAAACCAGTCCGATACCAATGAGGGCGCTGGTGATTTCCGTCATAGATTTCGCCGTGGCTTCCCGGGGCGAAAGTCCTTCTTCCGACATAATACGTTCGACGTTTTCCACCACGACAATCGCATCGTCGACCAACAGACCGATGGCGAGCACCATGGCAAACATGGTTAACATATTGATGGAAAAACCAAATAACCCCAGAATGCCGAAGGTGCCCAACAACACCACCGGTACCGCAATCATGGGAATAAGGGTGGCCCGGAATGTTCCCATAAACAGGTACATAATCACAAAAACCAGCAAGACGGCTTCAATCAGCGTTTTTACCACTTCGTCAATGGCAACCCGGGTAAAAGGGGTGGTGTCGTAGGGGTAGATGACTTTCATCCCCGCGGGGAAAAACTCGCTCATCTCCGCCAGCTTGGCCCTGACGGCGCTCGCAGTATCCAGAGCATTGGCCCCGGCAGACTGACGAATCGCCAAAGCCGAGGCGGGCTTGCCATTGAAGTTTGCCACCACATCATAACGTTCAGTCCCCAGTTCCGTGCGACCGATATCACCGATTCGAATCACCGCACCATCGGGCTTGATATGGATAGGGATAGCGGCAAATTCTGCCGGTGTCTGCAACAGATGCTGGACAATAATCGCCGCATTCATGCGTTGTCCGGGTTCGGCGGGAGCCCCACCAAACTGGCCGGCAGAAACTTCGACATTGTAGTTGCGCAAGGCCAGCACAACGTCTTCGACCGTCAGCCCGTAGCTTACGAGCTTGTCGGGGTTCAACCAGATACGCATGGCGTATTGTGAGCCGAAGGTCGTAACCTCACCCACCCCCGGCACCCGTGACAGAATCTTTTCCAGGTTCGACTGGGCGTAATCCCGCAGATCGTTGCCGTCCATGCTGCCATCTTCCGAGACCAGGCCGACAATAATCAGGAAATTCCGGGTCGATTTGCTCACCGAAACCCCCGAGCGCTGCACCACATCCGGCAGGCTGGCCATGGCCAGTTGCAGTTTGTTCTGCACTTTTGACCAGGCGACATCGGGATCGGTTCCCGGTTTAAAAGTTAAATCAATCCGCGATACGCCCGACGAAGAGCTGGTGCCGGAAAGGTAGAGCATGTCATCCAAGCCGGTCATCTTCTGTTCAATAATCTGGGTGACGGTGTTTTCCACCGTTTCGCCCGAGGCGCCTGGAAAGAAGGCGTCGATGGCGATGGACGGTGGAGCAATCGGCGGATACTGGGCAATTGGCAGATTGTAAATCGCCAGCCCGCCTGCGGTCATAATGATAATCGCAATAACCCAGGCAAAGACCGGGCGATCGAGAAAAAATTTCGATAACATCCCTGGTCTCCGTTAGTTGGCAGTTGCGGATGCTTGGGCCGCGTCGGTCGATTTTTGTTCAGGCACAAAGGGGCTGGCTTGCACTTTGGTTCCGGGGCGCAGCATGGTCAGCCCTTCAACAATCACCCGATCACCAGCGGCCAGGCCCTCGGCTACCAGCCAGCGATGACCTATGGCGCGATCCAGGATCAAAGGACGATAAACTGCCGTGTTTTCCGCGTCGAGCACCAGGGCATAAGGTTTGCCTTTCGGATCCCGGGCGACCCCCTGCTGCGGTACCAGTAGCGCCTGTTCATTCACCCCTTCCTGAATGCGGGCCTGAACATACATGCCCGGCAGCAATGCGGCATCGGGATTAGGAAAGAGGGCGCGCAGGGTCACCGAGCCGGTGGTTGGATCAACACTGATGTCGCTGAATTGCAGCACCCCTTCGTGGGGATCGGCGGTACCATCTTCTTGAATAAGGGTGACTTTATTATGATTTTCGCTTTTGACCAGGCGGCCATCTTCCAGGCGGCGCTTGAGACTCAGCAGATCGCTGGTCGATTGGGCAACATCAACATAGAGAGGATCCAACTGCTGAATCCTGGCCAGGGGCAAGGGTTGATAGGCGCTGACAATTGCGCCAACGGTGACCATTGAGCGGCCAATTCGTCCTGAAATGGGAGCCTGCACCTTGGTATATTCCAGATTGATGCGGGCCGATTCCAGGCTGGCCTGCCAGAACTGAATATCGGCTTCGGCCTGCACCAGGGCCGCAGCGGCATCGTCGTAATTCTGCCGGCTGACCGCCTTGACCGCTACCAGCTCTTTGGCCCGCGCGGCCCGGGCCTTAAGGGACGGCAAACTGGCCCGCGCCCGCGCCAGAGCGGCTTCGGCACTGTTCAGGGCCGCGGCAAAGGGTTCCGGATTTATCTGGTAAAGAACCTGACCCGCTTTAACCTCAGACCCTTCAGTAAACAGGCGCTTCTGAATGAGGCCGCTGACCTGGGGCCGAATTTCGGCAAGCTTAAAGGCAGCCGTGCGACCGGGAAGTGTCGTTGCAAGTGAAATTTTTTCCGGCTCCAGGGTGACATAGCTAACCTGCGGTAGCGGTCGCTGCGCGGGCGCCTGTTGCTGCTGCTGGTTGCAGCCGTAAAGAAACAGACCGCCCAGCAGCAGGGTCAAGATAGACAAAACGTTTGTCAATAAATGTTTTTGTGGTCGCATCGACAAGATCTCCAGGATTGGTAACGGGGTCGACCCTTGACTTTTCATGGCATTGATTCTACGGAAGAGGCAGGGCGGGGGAGAAGGTTCCGCCGGTCAGTAGAGCTCATGTTTCGAGAGCCCTCCAACTGGCGGCGGCGGTCTGCTCAATCAGCGCATCATCGAGCTCGACATAGCCTGACAGCGCATCGCGCAACAAAAAAATCACCGGTCCGAAAGTCATGGCCAAATACAGCGGAAGCGGCAGCTTTTGCTGATTTTTTTGACTGATGCTGGCAAAAAGGTTGGCAAAAGGGTTGGGTGGTTCCTTGACCTCAGCGTGCAGAAACTTGGCGTGCTTTTCTTCGCTGCCGTAGGGTGAGCTGTAATATTGTTCAAGAAATTTAAATTCATGGGGGCGTTCTTTTAAATAATGGATGAGATTAACCACCAATTGAATATGCTGCTGCTGATCCGATAGCGTGGAATCGAAATTGTGCGTGATGGTCTGCTGAAGCTCCTCATCAACCTGCTTGAAAACAGCGTGAATCAGCTCGTCTTTATCTTTGAAATAACGATAAATACTCCCGACGCCCACGCCGGCGCGACTTGCCAGCTGGGAGATCGGCGAGCTATGAAAACCGTTTTCGGCAAACTGCTCCAGCGCTGTCTGCAAGATAATTTCTGCTTTTTGGGGTGGAACTTGCTTCATGGAATCTCTTTCCGGAATGAACGTTCCGTCAGTTATACGGACGTGAAGGCGTTCTGTCAAGGAGCGCGGGAAAAAACTGGTCTAGCGGCTCCCATTATGCAATAGTGCATTTCAATGCATTATCGCATAATGGGAGGAATTTATGAGCTTAAGCAACAGTCGCCAGGAAATTGAGGCTTTAAATCGTGAGCTGAATGCGATTATCAACTCGTCGTCAGATGGTTTATTCGTCTGTCGGGCCGATGGCACAGTGATTCGCGTTAACCCTGCCTCGGAACGCCTGCACGATATTTGCGCCGCCGATGTTTTGGGGCAAAATATTTTTACTCTGGTCGATGAAGGCTTTGTCGATCGGAGCGCGGCACTGGAAGCCATCCGCAACCGTCGCCAAATGAGCGTGCTGCAAAATCATCGCGGGCGCAAACTCATGTCAACGGGCACGCCGGTGTTCGATGAGCAGGGCGAACTGGAGTTGGTGGTCGTCACGGTGCGCGATGTGACCGAACTGGATCAGCTGCAACGTAATCTGGAGGAAGAGGCTACCCGCAGCAGCCAATTTCGCGAACAGATGCTTGCCATGCAGCAATTGAAGCTTGAAGAGCGCCAAATTATCGCGCGCAGCCCGGCCATGGTGCAGGTTTTACAACAAGCGGTGCGGGTTGGCGGCTCCGACTCAACCGTGTTGATTCTGGGGGAATCGGGCGTTGGCAAGGGGGTTATTGCCGACCTGATTCATAGTCATTCTAAACGTGCCGGCGGGCCGATGATTCGCATCAACTGCGGAGCCATTCCGGAAACCCTGATCGAGTCGGAACTCTTTGGTTACGAAAAAGGGGCCTTTACGGGCGCCCAGAGCGCCAAGCCGGGCTATTTTGAGCTGGCCGATGGCGGCACCCTGTTTCTGGACGAAGTCGCCGAGCTGCCCATGGTGTCACAGGTGAAATTGCTGCGTTTTCTCGAAGATGGCCGCATCTGTCGCCTGGGCTGCACCACCAATATCAAGGTCAACGTCCGGGTGTTGGCCGCAACCCACCGCAACCTCGAACAGATGGTGACGGACGAACACTTTCGCCTTGATCTGTTTTACCGCTTGCATGTGATCCCCTTGGTGGTTCCGCCCCTGCGTGAGCGCCGTGATTGTTTGCTGCCCCTGCTGCGCCATTATATTCACCTGTTTGCCCAGAAAATTCAGGTCGAACGTCGCCTCGGCAACACCGCCCTCGATGCCCTGCTGGCCTACGATTACCCCGGCAACGTCCGCGAATTGATGAATCTGTGTGAGCGTCTGGTGGTGATGACTGAGACCGAGGTGATTGGCAAATCTGACTTGCCTGCCGCCTTGCGCCGGCAAGGGGGGAAAATGCCTGACGCCCCAGCCGACTGGCAGCCCGGCCAGAAGCTGAATGACGTATTAAACCAGACCGAACGCCAGCTTTTGACAAAATTGCGCGAACGTTTTACCAGCCAAGCACAAATTGCTGCCCATCTGGGGGTGAACCAATCAACCGTAGCGCGCAAGCTGAAAAAATATGCCCTGAATTAAACCTTGGACGTGTGTTAGGGTCGTTTCTTTATGCGTTTATGCATAAAGAAGTGCCCAGGAGCCCAGGAGGCATCCTCCCACACCAAAGACCTGCTCTGCCGGCGGCAAGAAAAAAATTTGTCCCTGGTTGTTAAGTCGCTGAAATCTGGTAGACTTTTCACTCACTGCGGGCCGATCCCAGGGACAGAGGCTCAACCGAACGAAGTTTGGCTTATTCTTTGCTCTCATTTCAACACTCCAGATTCATCAAAGAGCAACGAGATCGACGGCCAACCCTGGTCAAGAACCGTAAAAACAGCCGAAGAGGAGCATTAATGAATCTTCTAAATAACGCAGTCTTCACCGTCCCTGTTCCAACTAACGAACCCAATCTTTCTTACGCGCCGGGCACCGTCGAGCGCACCAGGCTTAAGGAAGCCCTGGCGGAAATGTCGGCGCAGAAGATCGAAATACCCTTGCTGATCGGTGGACAGGAAGTTCGCACCGGCAAGCTCGGGCAGGTGGTCATGCCCCACGACCACAAGCATGTTCTCGCCACATATCACATGGCGGGCGAGGCCGAAATAAACCAGGCCATTGAAGCCGCCATGGCAGCCAAAACCGCCTGGGGTGCCTTGCGCTGGGAAGAACGCGCAGCAATTTTCCTCAAAGCCGCCGAGCTGCTCTCTGGCAAGTATCGGTTTAAAATGAATGCCGCCAGCATGCTGTCAACCAGCAAAAGTGCGTGGCAGGCCGAAATAGATGCGACCTGCGAACTCATTGATTTTCTGCGCTTCAATGTCTGGTATGCCGAGCAAATTTATCGCGAGCAACCACCCATTTCGTCCAAGGGCGTCTGGAACGCCCTCCAACAGCGCCCCCTCGAAGGCTTTGTGCTGGCGGTGGCTCCCTTTAACTTCACTGCCATTGCGGGCAACTTGCCAACCGCGCCGGCGATTATGGGGAACACCATTCTCCTTAAACCCGCTTCAAGCTGCGTTTACACCCCCTATTTGCTCATGCAGATTCTGAAAGAAGCGGGCCTGCCCGACGGGGTTATTAATTTCGTGCCCGGTTCCGGCGCACAAATCGGCGGACTTTGCCTGCCCCACCGCGATCTGGGAGGTGTGCATTTCACCGGCTCAACCAAAGTTTTTCAAAATATGTGGCAGACCATCGGCAACAACATCCCCAATTACAAATCTTACCCGCGCATCGTCGGTGAAACCGGCGGTAAAGATTTCATTGTCGCCCACAAATCGGCCAACCTGCGGCAGCTGTCGACGGCGATCGTGCGCGGTGCCTTTGAATACCAGGGGCAGAAATGCTCGGCAGCTTCACGTGCTTATATTCCCCAATCTCTGTGGCCGGCGCTGCGCAAAGAGCTGGAACAGGATATCGCGCGCATCAAAATGGGCCCGCCCAGCGATTTTGGCAATTTTTTCAATGCGGTCATCGACCAGGCCGCTTTCGACAATGTGCGTAAATTTATCGATTATGCCAACGCCGCCAGCGACGCCCAAGTCATTATTGGCGGTGGTTGTGACGACAGTGTCGGCTACTTTATTGAACCTACGGTCATCCTGACCGACAACCCCCACTTCCGCACCCTGGAAGAGGAAATTTTCGGGCCGGTCATGACAATTTATGTTTATGCCGACGAAAAGGAGGCAGATTTCGCCGCCCTTCTCGACCTCTGCGATCAAACCTCGCCCTACGCGTTAACCGGGGCGGTCTTTGCGCGCGAGCGCAGCGCCATCAGCCTGGCACTGACAAAACTCGAAAATGCCGCCGGCAACTTCTATATCAACGATAAACCGACGGGCGCAGTGGTTGGTCAGCAGCCCTTCGGTGGTGCCCGCGCTTCGGGCACCAACGACAAGGCCGGGGCCCGCATCAACCTGCTGCGTTGGGTTTCGCCGCGCACCATCAAAGAAACCTTTGAGGCCGCGGAAGATTTTGTTTATCCGTTTATGGCCGAAGAATAACCCTTGTCGCTAACGCAAGGGGTGACTCCTCGGGAGAGTCACCTCTTGCGTTTTAACCAGCTGCGCCGCTGAGGGAGCTCCCATGTCGATCTTTAATTTCCTGGTTTCTAAAACGATTATGCATATTCCGGGGCCGCTGGTGCATTTTTTCGCGCGGGGCTACATTGCGGGCGAAACTCTGTCCGACGCC
Source organism: Deltaproteobacteria bacterium (assembly GCA_009993495.1). GTDB lineage: Bacteria > Desulfobacterota > Desulfuromonadia > Desulfuromonadales > Geopsychrobacteraceae > Geopsychrobacter. Next base: position 26,415 of record JAACTI010000249.1, read on the forward strand.
GTGCGTGTCACCCGCGAACTTAACCAGCGGAAGATGATGGCAACAATTGATATTCTCGGTGAATTCATTAAAACCAAAGACGAGGCAATTTTTTTCAAGCAGCAGTGCCTGGAGATTCTCGAAACCATCCACCGCGAAAAGATCGACGCCAACTTGTCTCTGAAGCCGACACAAATGGGACTGGAACTTGATGAAGAATTTGCCACCGCCAATATTCGTGAAATCGTCGCCAAGGCGGCCGAACTCGGGAATTTTGTGCGTATCGATATGGAAGATATTGGCTGCACCGACGCAACGATCAAACTTTATCGTCATCTGCGCGCCGAATTTCCCGCAAACGTCGGGCTGGTCGTGCAAGCCTATTTGCGCCGTACCGGCGCCGATATTGAAAATTTAAGTGACGCCCCCATGCACTTCCGCCTGTGCAAGGGCATTTACAACGAGCCACGCACCGCCGCCTGGAAAGACCCGGTGACCATTAACCGTAGTTTTGTCAGCGCCCTGAAGCGCATGTTCCGCCACAAAGCCTATGTCGGCATTGCCACCCACGACGAAAAACTGGTGTTCGAAGCCATGGAGCTGATCGAACGCCAGGGCCTGAAATCCGACGAATATGAATTTCAAATGCTCCTCGGGGTGGATGAAGAACTGCGTCAGATCATTGTTGATGCGGGACATCGACTGCGGGTTTATGTGCCCTTTGGTGCATCCTGGATGCCCTACTCGCGGCGTCGCCTCAAAGAAAACCCCGCCATTGCCCAACACGCCCTGCGTCAAATGCTGGGAATGAAACGTTTCTAAATTTTATGGTATGATCTGCGTCACTGGGTCTCGCCGGTAACGGCCGACGAAACCAGGCCCTTTGCGGGCGAATCTTCATGGCAAAACAGTGTTTTCAACAATCAACCAAGGAGAGAAGTATGAACAGATGTATCCGCACCATCCTCATCGCCACCCTGGTGGCCATTATGACGCTCCCCGCGTTTGCCGCTGAAACCCTTAAAGTTGGGGTACAGGCTCCCATTACCGGCAGTTATGCCAATGAAGGGCAGGGGATTGAAAATGGTGTCCGCCTGCTTGCTGAACAAATCAACGCCAAAGGTGGTGTGATGGGCCGCCAGATTGAAGTGATTGTCTGCGACGACCAGGGCACCGCTATGGCCGCCGCTATCTGCGCCAAGGATCTGGTCAATAAAGGCGTTAAAATGGTCATTGGTTCCTACACCTCCACCGCCGCCGAAGCGGCCCAGAAAACCTATTTCAACGCCGGCGTGCTCCAAACATCGGACGGCACCGCCGATGGTCTGACCGAAAAGGGCTACTGGACCTTCCTGCGGAATTCTTTCCCCAACAGTGCCGAAGCAGAGTTTGCGGCCAAATACCTGGTCACGGTTAAGAAGTACCAGCGCATTGTGGTCCTTTCCGACTTTTCGACTTATGCTGACGGCCTGGCCAACGCAACCGAAGCCGCCATCAAAAGAATGGGTGGTCATGTGGTTTCGCGTGACAAAATCAAGGCCGATTCGCAGAACTTCACTCCAGTTCTGACCAATATCAAAAGCAAAAAACCGGATGCCATCTTCTTCGCCGGCTACTACTCCGACGGCGGTCAACTGCGTTCCCAGCAACTGGCTCTTGGCATCAAGGCCGACTTCTACGGCGGCGACGCCAACGACAATCCCGACTTCGTTAAGCTGGCCGGTTCCGCCGCCCAGGGTGCTTTTATCATTAATGTCCCTGAGCCTGCCGCCCTGCCGACCCCGATTGCCAAATCCTTCATCGCCGACTACCAGAAGAAATATGGCGAAATGCCACCCTCTATCTGGGGTCTGATGAACATTGACGGCATGCGCGCTATTATTCATGCGATGGAGCAGAACAAGAACTTCGATACCAAGCAGGCCGTCGCGTATCTGCAGAACATGAAAGAGCCGCTGGATGGCATCACCGGTTCGATTGCTTTTGCTAAAGATGGTAACCGCAAAGGTGGCGCCTATGTGGTCAAGAAAATCGAGGCCGACGGCAGCTACTCTAACGAATATGTTGAATAAAAACATTTGAAAAGCCAGGGGGCGGGGGCAGACATTTCTCCCGCCCCTCTTTACCAAAATTGTACTCTTCAGCTCGGTAGACCCAGTGCCCGAGACCCCATTCCATGGGCCACATGAATCTACCTTGGAGCTTAGCTCTCACCATCCGGGCGGCAAATACCCGTTCACGGCGGCCTCGGGTCTGGATGGTGAATGCTTACCCCAAATTTTCCGTACCAGGTTTTACTCGTCTGCCTCTCAGACGCGAGGCGAGGACAGAATCGTCCTCCTCTGGCGCCTGAAAGGCTGCAAGTCACCAGCTCCGGAGAGGTTCTATGGATATTTTTCTACAACAACTCGCTAACGGTCTAACCATCGGCAGCATGTTTGCCCTGGTGGCCCTGGGTTACACCATGGTTTACGGGGTGATGCGCCTGATCAACTTTGCCCATGGCGATATGGTAGCGGCCTCGGCCTTTGTCGGTCTCACGATTTACACCCAGGTGATGGGGCAAGCCACCTCACTGGGGGCGGTCATTGTCATCTTCCTGCTCACGGCAGCGGTCATGGCGTGTATTGGCATTCTGCTCGAACGTCTCGCCTACCGCCCCCTGCGTGAAGCCCCACGCCTTTCAGCGGTGGTCTCAGCCTTGGGCGCTTCTCTCGTGATCCAGAACGGCATCATGCTCATCTGGGGGCCGCGTATGCGGATCTTTCCCGAGCTGGTGCCCCAGGTCTACTGGGATCTTGGCGGAGTGGTCATCAGCCTGATTCAGGTCATCATTCTCGCGCTCTCTCTGGTGCTGATGATTGCACTTTACCTGTTTGTTGAGAAAACCCGCATGGGGGCCGCTATTCGCGCTTCATCCATTGATCAGGACGCCGCCCGCCTGATGGGCATCAACGTCAACAGCGTTATCGCCCTGATCTTTATCATCGGCTCCTCCCTGGGTGCGGTCGGCGGCCTGTTCATTGGTCTTTACTACCGGGGCATTACCTTTAACATGGGCTGGCAATACGGACTTTATGCCTTTATCGCCGCGATTCTGGGTGGTATCGGCAATATTCCGGGGGCGATGCTCGGCGGGATGCTGCTTGGACTGTTCAACGCCTTTATCGCCGGCTATGTTTCCAGCACCTGGGCCGATGCTTTCACCTTTATCCTGCTGATCTTAATCCTTATTGTTCGCCCCACCGGTATTCTTGGTGAGCGGGTTGCGGAGAAAGTCTGATGAAAGCGCTGCAGAAATTCGGCTATCCCCTGTTTTTTGTCATCATGGCCCTGCTGCCACACCTGTTGGACTCGCGCTGGCAGGCGGTAGCGATTACTTTTTTAATTTTTACCGTAGTGGCCCTGTCACAAGATATCACCCTCGGCAAAAGCGGTATGTTCAACATGGGACAGGCCCTCTTCTTCGGCATGGGGGCTTACACTTCGGCCATTCTCAACCATCAATTCGGTTGGCCGATCATTGCCACTATTCCCCTGGCAATTCTGATCCCGGCAATTTTCGGGGTGCTGTTGGCCGGGCCGATTGTTCATTTACGCGGCGATTATCTGCTGGTGGTGACCATTGGCTTCAACATTGTTTTTGTCCAGGTGCTGCAAAACAACCTGGGTGGCATCACCGGTGGGCCCAATGGCATTTTCGGCCTTGACTCCCTGAGCTTCTTTAGTGTCAACCTGACCAGCCAGCTGGCGGTCTACTACTTTGCCTTTCTGGTTTTGCTGCTAACCCTGCTGGTGATGCGCAACCTGGAAAAAAGCAAGACGGGTCGAGCGCTGCATTACCTGCGTGAAGATCAACTGGCGGCCGAAAGTATTGGTATCAATACGCGCATCTACAAGATTTTCGCCTTCGGTCTGGGCGCCGGAATCGCCGGGCTGGCCGGTACGGTGTTCGCCACCCAGTATGCCGCAGTCAGCCCCGAAGCCTTTGAATTTATCCAGTCGGTGCTCTTCTTCAGTATCGTGCTGGTGGGCGGTTCTTCGGTGCCGGGTATCCTGATCGGGGTCTTTGTGATGTTTGTGCTGCCGGAGATTTTTCGTGAATTTGCCACCTGGCGCTATTTTATTTTCGGCTTTGCGATGATTGCGGCCATGATCCTGCGTCCGCGCGGTATCGTGCCTGCAACCTTTGGTAAAATTCCCAAGTTCCTGCTTAAGGGAGGCAAAGATGGCGTCGAATGAACTGATCCTGAAAGGGGTGACCAAGCGCTTTGGCGGCCTGACGGCGGTCGACGATCTCAGTTTCAGCGTCAAAGATGGCCAGATTTACGGCATTATCGGCCCCAACGGTGCAGGCAAAACCACGGTTTTTAACTGCATTACCGGCATCTATAAATCGGAAGAGGGCTCGGTCAACTGGCGTGGCGAAGAAATCCGTGGACTAACGCCTTACCAGATTGTTGATCGCGGCATCGTGCGCACGTTTCAGACCATTCGGCTGTTCGGGCAGATGTCGGTCGCCGAAAACATCATGAGCGGCCGCCACATCAAGAGTAGCCAGAAAGTGTGGCACGGAATCATGCATACCCCGGCGTCACGGCGCGACGAGTTGAAAAACTGGCAAAAAGTTGAAGCTCAGCTCGACTTTTTCAATCTGGGCGAGTTCGCCGCAACCCCGACCAACAGTCTGCCCTACGGCATTCAGCGCCGCGTTGAAATGGCCCGGGCCATGGCGGTTGAACCCACGCTACTGATCCTCGATGAACCGGCAGCGGGTCTCAACGACAAGGAAACCGCTGAGCTGTTGCAAACAATCTTCAAAATCCGCGACCAAGGCATAACGGTGTTGCTGATTGAGCATGACATGGACATGGTGATGGAAGTCACCGACTACCTGACGGTGATCAACTTCGGCAAGAAAATCGCCGAAGGCACCCCGGCGGATATTCAAAAAAACCCGGCGGTCATCGAAGCCTATCTGGGAAGCGAGGATGACGACGATGAAGAATGAGGTGCTCTTTGAAATAAAAGATCTGGAAGTCTCGTACGGTAGCATTGCCGCCCTCAAGGGCATTTCGCTGGATGTGCACAAGGGCGAAATTGTGGCGATTCTCGGTGCCAATGGAGCGGGAAAAACCACCACCATGCGCACTATCAGTCAGTTACTTAAGGCTAAGTCCGGCTCGATTCGCTTTAAAGAGCACGAATTGACCCAGTTGCCAGCCCATAAAATTGTCGGACTGGGTATCAGTCATTCTCCCGAAGGTCGGCGGGTCTTCGGCGTTCTGACCGTTGAAGAAAACCTCATGCTCGGGGCCTTTTCTCAGAAAAGCATGGATCGCGAAATTCTCGACTGGGTTTTTCAGCTTTTCCCGCGACTCAAGGAACGCCGCAAACAGCTGGCCGGTACCCTTTCGGGGGGTGAACAGCAGATGCTGGCCATCGGCCGGGCCCTGATGAGCAAGCCCGAAATGCTGCTTCTCGATGAACCCTCGCTGGGGATTGCGCCCATTTTGGTCAAGGCCATCTTCAAGCAAATTAGTGAAATTGCCAAGAGCGGCGTCACTGTGCTGCTGGTCGAACAAAACGCCAAAGCGGCTCTCAAACTCGCCGATCGCGGTTATGTGCTCGATGTCGGCAAAATTGCCCTCTCCGGGACCTCGGCTGAGCTGCTGGCCTCGGAAAAGGTGCAGGAAGCCTATCTGGGCAAGAAGCATTGAGCAGAGCAACGGGAGAAAACCCTATGAATTTCAAAGATATTCTCGTGCATATTGATCATCGCCCCACCTGCCGGGCGCGCTTGGATTTGGCTATACGTCTGGCGCAGGAACAGAGCGCACGTTTAAGCGGGATTTATGTCATTTCAAGCCCTTATAGTGCTCCAGCGAAGCGCACGCCCCAAGAATTGGCGCAAGACGCACAAAAGAATTTTAGCGCCTTAACCTCAAGGGCCAAGGTCGAAGCCGCCTGGCTGTGCGTTGATACCGTTAGCAGCGGGCTTGATTTGCTCCATGCTCTGAATCTGCACGCCCACTATCATGATCTGCTGATCGTCAGTCAAACCGACCCCGAGGGCGACAACCACAACATCCCGGCATCCTTACCCGCAAAAGCCGTGCTAGGCTCGGGCCGTCCGGTTCTGATTGTGCCCTACACCGGCCAGATTGACAGTTGCGGCAAACGGGTGATGCTCGCCTGGCGCGGCGGACCTGAATCGAGTCGCGCCCTGCATGATGCCCTGCCCTTGTTACGCCGCGCCGAATCAGTGCGTGTTGTCAGCGTGCAGGGCCGCGGCGGTGACGAAGTTTATACCCACCATAATGCCGATATCTGCGAGCATCTCAAACGTTATGGCCTGCCCGTCAGCAGCGAAAAACTTAATGCCGGCAATTTAAGCGTCGGCGATCTACTCCTGAGTCGCTGTGCCGATCACGGGATCGATCTCCTGGTTATGGGAGCCTTCGCCCAAACCCGCCGTGGCCAGCAGCTTCTTGGCGATGTCGGAAGCTGCCTGTTGGACTCCATGACTGTGCCGGTGCTGATGTCGTATTAAATGCCCGGTAGCCTGAATGTCAGATACGGTTTTGCGCCAGCAAGCAGTAACTGCTAAAAAGAAGAGGTAACTGTTCAGCATGCTGAGCCCGGGGCCGCCATGGAACGGGTAGCTGTCGCCCGGATGGCGACAGCTAAGCTCCAGGGAGGGATTCATGCGACCCGTGGAATGGGGGGCTCGGGCTCTGCGACTACGGAGCTGATGAGAGACAAGAAGAGATTAAAAAACCTTATCTGGCGGCCTGACAACAAGGAAAGGTCAATATGAGTCAACTCTTCTCCCCCCTTGAACTACGCTCCCTGAAAATCCGTAACCGGATTTTCGTTTCGCCAATGTGCCAATATTCCTGCATCGACGGTGTTCCAAACGACTGGCACCTTGTCCATCTTGGCAGCCGAGCCGTAGGTGGTGCCGGGTTGGTCATGGCGGAAGCAACCGCCGTGACCCCGGAAGGACGGATCAGCCCCGGCGATTGCGGCTTATGGAACGATCACCAGGCCGAAGCCTTTGCCCGAAGCGCAGATTTCATCGCCGCCCAGGGCGCCGTACCCGCCATTCAACTTGGACATGCCGGACGCAAAGCATCGACCGCTCCCCCCTGGCGTGGCGGCAAAGGGGTCACCGCGGATGAGGGCGGCTGGCAACCGTTGGCTCCGAGTGCCCTGGCCTTCTCTGCTGGAACGCCGATCCCCACCCCACTGGCCGAAACCGACCTCGAACAGATTTGCAATGCCTTCACGTCAGCCGCAAAACGCGCCCTCAACGCTGGTTTCAAAGTCGTCGAAGTGCACATGGCTCATGGTTACCTGCTGCATCAATTCCTTTCGCCCCTCAGCAATCGGCGGACAGATCACTATGGTGGCAGCCTGGACAATCGCCTGCGCTTCCCGCTGCTGATTGCTCAGCTGGTGCGCGAAGCCTGGCCCGCCGAGCTGCCCGTTTTTGTGCGCATATCAGCAACAGACTGGGTCGATGGTGGTTGGGATCTGGAACAATCCATCGCGCTTTGCCGCAAATTGAAAAAGATGGGTATCGACCTCATCGACTGTTCAACCGGCGGGCTGATCCCGGATGCCATTATCCCCCTGGCCCCCGGGTTTCAGGTGCCGATGGCGGCGGAAATCCGGAACAGGGTAAACATTGCAACGGGCGCAGTCGGGATGATAACAGCGCCGGAGCAAGCCGAGCAGATCATCGTCACAAAACAGGCAGATGTGGTTCTTCTGGCGCGGGAACTCCTGCGCGATCCCCACTGGCCACTGCGGGCGGCAGCAATATTAAAGGACGAAGTCCTTTGGCCGGTTCAATATGAGCGCGCAAAAAACTAGCCCGGCTTCGTTTCGAGATCGGCAATGGTTCTGGCCAGTTTGAAAACCCAGGTGCTGCGGCGCGCTGAAAGACCGTGTTTGTCGGCACCTCGGTTAAGAATCTGATTGCCTTTGACATCTTTTGCCGTTCTCAATTAGCTCCTTAGAACAAAAATTAGGGCTTGACATATATTTGCCTATTTGGCTATATTGCCAAATAACGAAAGGCGATACCCTATGAATGTGAACCGAAAAAATCATTTGGAAGCGCGCGCGCGCGTGCTTAAGGCCCTCGCTCATCCGACGCGGTTGTTTATTGTTGAGGAGTTGGAGAAGGGTGAACAGTGCGTTTGCGATCTGACGGCAATGATCGGCGCCGATGTCTCGACGGTCTCCAAACATCTCTCCGTGCTTAAGCAAGGTGGTATAGTGCTGGATGACAAACGCGGCAACCAGGTTTTCTATCGTTTGCGTGTGCCTTGCATTCTTAACTTTTTCGGCTGTGTTGAATCGGTGCTTGAAACTCAGGCGCAAGATCATGTTGATTGTCTAACCCGCGAGGGCGCCTGATTTTTTTGTTTAAGTGTTTGGCTATTTGACCAAGAAAGAAAAAACCATGAACTGGAAAACCGAATGGAAACCCTTATTCTGGATTATTTTTGTCTTTGCCGTCTGTTTCTTTATGCCGGTCGAGGCGCCGCGCGTGCAGGCGGCGATTATAGAGTCTCTCTATCTGGTTAAGTGGTACGCCCAAGAACATGTGCTGCTTTGCCTAGTGCCGGCCTTCTTCATCGCGGGAGCGGTGGCGGTCTTCGTCAGCCAGGCGGCGGTGATGAAATATCTCGGTCCCACAGCCAACAAGATTCTCGCTTATGGGGTCGCTTCGGTCTCAGGCACGATTCTCGCGGTCTGTTCCTGCACCATTCTGCCACTGTTCGCCGGCATTTACCGCATGGGTGCGGGCCTGGGACCGGCTTGCGCTTTTCTTTACTCCGGCCCGGCGATCAATATTCTGGCGATTGTCCTGACTGCGCGCATCCTGGGCCCTGAAATGGGTATCGCGCGCGCCGTCGGCGCCATTTTGTTCGCCATTATCATCGGCTTGTTGATGCACTTTTTCTTCCGCCACGAAGAGGCCGACAAGGCTGCCGCCGCGCCGATTATGGGCGCTGACGAAGCTGGCCGGCCCCTGTGGCAGACGGCACTCTATTTTGCGAGTATGGTCGGGATTTTGGTGTTTGCTAACTGGGGAAAAACCGAAGAAACCAGCGGTCTGTGGTACGCAATTTACAGCGCCAAGTGGATTATCACCAGCGCATTTTCCATCGCTTTAGGTGTAATGCTCGCGACCTGGTTTCAACTGGGCCTGGTGCGGATTCTACTGGCTTCCCTGTCGGCGGTGCTGGCCGCGTTTATCGCCCCGCAGCACCCGGAGCTGAGCTTTACTTTCGGCGTCATCGGCCTCTCGACCCTGAGCAACCTTAAAAGCACCCGCGAGGGCGAAATGGGCGAATGGTTCAATGAGAGCTGGGACTTTGCCAAGAAAATCCTGCCCCTGCTACTGATTGGGGTGTTAATCGCCGGGGTGCTGCTGGGTCGACCCGGTCACGAAGGGTTAATTCCTTCGAGCTGGGTGGCTTCGCTGGTTGGTGGCAACTCGGTCGGAGCCAACCTCTTTGCCTCGGTCTTCGGCGCCTTTATGTACTTTGCCACCCTGACCGAGGTGCCGATCCTGCAAGGCCTGATCGGCGCCGGCATGGGCAAGGGCCCCGCTTTGGCCTTGCTGCTCGCCGGGCCTGCCCTCAGCTTGCCGAATATGCTGGTGATTCGCAGTGTTATGGGCAACAAAAAGACCCTGGTTTTCGTGCTGCTGGTGATGGTTATGGCAACCATCAGCGGCTTGATCTTCGGAGCAATTTTTTAAAAGGGCAGGGCACCCCCTACCCCTAGAACACGGAATGATCGCACACGTAGGGGCACCCCTTGCGGGTGCCCTGGGCAGGCGCAAGGGGTGCCCCTACACAAACAAAAAGGAGAAAAACCATGAAGAAGATTCAGATTCTCGGCACCGGTTGTGCCAAATGTCAGAAGTTGGCGCAGAATACCAAGCAGGCCGCCGACAAACTCGGGCTTGAATATGAAATGGAGAAGATCACCCAGATCAACGACATCATGGCCTTCGGCATCATGACCACGCCGGGCCTGGCGGTGGATGGCAAGGTTCTGGTCAGCGGCAAGGTGCCAAGCCCGGCTGAAATCGAAAAACTTTTCGGAGGTGTCGCATGAAAATCAAACTTTTAACGTTGTTGCTGGTGCTGGTGGCAACTTCGACCCTGGCGGCAGCAGAACTGCCAAAACTGGTCGATGTCGGCGCCGACAAATGCATCCCCTGCATTAAGATGGCACCGATTCTTGAACAGCTCAAAACGGACTTTGCTGGCGAAATGCACGTCCAGTTTGTCGATGCCTGGAAAAATCGCGACCAAGCGGCCAGCTATGGGGTGCAGATGATCCCGACCCAGATTTTTTATGGAACCGACGGCAAGGAGCTCTACCGGCATACTGGTTTTTACAGCCGGGAAGAGATTCTCGCCAAATGGCAGGAGCTGGGCTACGCATTCAAGGCAAACCGATGATCGAACAGCTTTTGGGCAGTTTGAGTCAGGCGGTGAGTGGTACTCCGCTCATCGCCCTGGGCGCAGCTGTCGGCTGGGGGGTGCTAAGCATTCTGCTCTCGCCCTGCCACCTGGCGAGTATTCCGATGATTGTCGGATTTATCGACGGTCAGGGGCGCATGAGCACGCGCCGCGCCTTTGGCATCGCCAGCCTTTTTGGTGGCGGCATTCTGCTCTCGATTGCCATCATCGGCCTGCTCACCGCCCTGGCCGGACGCATGCTCGGCGATCTCGGTCCCTGGGGCAACTACCTGGTCGCGGGAATTTTCTTTCTGTTCGGCCTGCACCTTTGGGGCTTGATCCCCATGCCCTGGTCGGGGCCGGGTCAGATCGGCATGCAGCGCAAGGGTCTGCTCGCCGCGCTGCTGCTCGGGTTGATTTTCGGCATCGCCCTCGGGCCCTGTACCTTTGCCTTCATGGGGCCAGTTTTAGGGGTGACCTTCAGTATTGCGGGCACGAATTTACTCTTTGCCGTCGCCCTGCTGTTGGCCTACGGGTTGGGCCACTGCGGGGTAATCGTTTTTGCCGGCACTTTCAGCGAAAAGGTTCAGCAATACCTCAACTGGAATGAAGGCTCCCAGGGCACCCTCTGGGTCAAACGGATTTGTGGACTCTTGGTGATAGCCGGCGGCGTCTGGCTGATCTATTCGGCTACCTGAATCTGAAAAAGGAGAATTTGATGAAAATTTTGCTGATGTTCATTCTGAGCGGATTTTGGATCGCAAGCGCCGTTGCCGCGCCCCTCAGCCTTGATGACTATCTGCTCGGTTACAGCTATGAATCTCGCAAGGAGATGAAGGCCAGTAGCAAGCAACTGATCGACTGGCTCGAAGACGGCAAGGCGGTGCTGGTTGATATCCGCTTCGCTGAAGAACAGCAGGCCTGGGGCACCGGCTTCGGCCTGAAAATTCCCCTGAATGAGCTGCCCAAACGCCTGAATGAATTGCCCAAAGATAAAATAATCGTCACCGCCTGCCCGCACAAGGATCGCGCCGGCATCGCCATGGTCTACCTGCGCAGCAAGGGTTACGCCGCGCGCTATCTGACCGATGGACTTTTAGGGCTGATGGAGAACCTGCGCGGCGACGATGCGAAATATTTTCTGGAGCTGTTAAAAGAATAACGGCTTCATCGCATTTTCAGCTTGAGGCCGCGTTCCTGCTCACGCCCCTTCACCCGGCCGGTAAAGTTGCTCGACTGGGTTCGGCAGGAGATTGTATCGCGGTTCAGCGGGGTGCGGATTGCGCATGGACAATCGCTATTGAGAAAAACATCGCCAAGGCAATCATACTGAGGGTCAATCTAAGTCGTTTCATAGCGCTTCCTTAAAAAATAATAACTGGTCTTCGAATGTCCGCGAGGTTGCCCTTATGTCCATCCTTATGCAAACCACACTGATGCTGGCCGTTTCCAATCTGTTCATGACCTTTGCCTGGTATGGGCATCTCAAAACCTTAAATCATCGGGCCTGGTACGTTGCCGCGCTGATCAGCTGGGGTATTGCCCTGTTCGAATATCTGGTTCAGGTGCCGGCCAATCGCCTGGGTTATACGGCCATGAGCCTGCCCCAGCTGAAAATTTTGCAGGAAGTGATTACGCTCAGTATTTTTGCGCCCTTTGCCCTGTTTTACATGGGGCAACCCCTCAAACTCGATTACCTGTGGGCGGCTTTGTGCCTGCTGGGTGCGGTCTATTTTATTTTTCGAAATTGACGGCTGGAAAATTCGCGCTTTTTTCTGAGGCGTCACAGCTTAAAATACAGTGAGTTCGGATAGTTAACTTCATGATTTTCGCCCTTAAATTTTACCGTTGACAAGCCTCCAATGCGAGCGTATAGGAACGCCCTATAAGCATTCCTGCTCTGGTTCGCGCAACGACAAAGCGATAAAAAGCGACCCCTTTTTTAGCCACAGCCGCCAGGCGACCGGGCCTTTTGGGAATGCGACCCTTCGGGGTTTTGGTACCAACAGTGGCTTGTTTTTTAAAAGGGGTTCAACATGCATATCACGCTCGCCTTCAACCAACTCGTGGCTGAGGAAGACGACCAGCCTCCCTCACGATGTTCCCTCAAAAATCCTGCGCAGCCGGATGACCGCTATGCCGAATGGGATGACGAAAATACCATTCTGGCGGTCGCCGATGCCTTGAGGTTGCAGCATCAGGTCTCCCTGGTGAATGCCGACCTCGATTTCTTCGAATCCGTGCGCCGCTTGAAACCTGATCTGGTCTTCAATATGACCGAGGGGCTTCATGGCGGCAGCCGCGAAGCCCAGGTTCCGGCCATGCTCGAGATGCTGCAGATTCCCTACACCGGCAGTGATCCCCTGACCCTGGGCTTGTGTCTCGACAAATACCGCACCAAAGAGATTCTCAGCTATCGTCAGCTGCCGACGCCGGGATTCGCCCTGATTGACCAGCTCAGCGAACTGCCCGAACATCTGCATTACCCGTTGCTGGTCAAGCCGCCGCTGGAAGGTTCGAGCAAGGGCATCACCAACAGTTCACTGGTACGTGAGCCCCTGGAGTTGATGCAGGAACTGGCGCGGATTCGTACCACCTATGGCCAGAAATCGCTGGTCGAAGAATTCCTCAGTGGTCGCGAGTTTACCGTCGCCATGCTCGGCAATGGCCCGGATCTGCAAATTTTACCGCTTGTCGAAATCGATTTTTCTACCCTGCCCGCTGGTGCCAACCCGATCTATTCCTACGAGGCCAAGTGGCTGTGGGATACCGAAGCAGCGCCGCTGCAAATTTTTCATTGTCCTGCCCCCCTCGAACCGCTGCTGAAACGCAATATCGAGGATCTCTGCCGCAAGGCTTTTCACCACCTGGGTTGTCGCGACTGGTGCCGCATTGACCTGCGGCTCGATAGCGATGGCCATCCTCAGATTATCGAAGTCAATCCGCTGCCCGGGGTGCTGCCCCGCCCGGAGCAGAACAGCTGCTTTCCCAAGGCCGCTCGTGCGGCTGGATTGAGTTATCAACAGATGATCTTGAGTGTTGTCGATGCCGCCTGCGTGCGGCTTGGACTGGTGGAGAAAGAACATGCGCGTCGCAGTTTGTTATAACCAGACCCCCGAAAATGTTAGGCGCGGCGAAGCCCGTGATATGATCGCCGATGCCGGCGCGGCCACCGAAGCCGCGGCGGTACTGAAGGCCGTGCAGCTGCTTGGCCATCAGGCCGCGATGCTCCCCCTGGGCGATAGTCTCGGCGCGTTTGTTCAGCGGATTGGGCAGTATGCGCCCGATATGGTTTTCAACCTCTGTGAAGGGTTCTGGGGGGATGCCCACCAGGAGATGAATCTTGCCGGCCTGTTTGAATTGCTGGGCCTGCCTTTTACCGGATCGTCGGCTCTGACCCTGGGTTTGACGCAGAACAAGTCTTACACAAAGGCCCTGTTGCAGCAAAAGGGCTTGCCGACTCCGGCCTGGTGTCTGGTGCAGCAGGGGGAAAAACTGCCCGACATCTCGGAACTGCAATTCCCG